>JANQMT010000058.1:0-16816 GCA_028279945.1 Clostridia bacterium | reverse complement strand
TCCCATCTTTGACAGTTGAGAAACAAAAAAAGCTTGGAACCCATTGTAAATAGTGAGATTCAAGCTTTTGTGTTGTGTTGAAAAAGTGCGTACCTTTTTTAGATTTTTGTAGCTTTAAAAATTTTTTTCATCTGACTTGTATTAACAATCTGATAGTCTGTTCTAAATCCAAATGCTTCGTGTAAAGCATCAGTATAATCCGTTCTTGTGTATGTAGGGATATAGCCTTCGCCTTTTATCTCATAAAAATTCATGTCTTTTAAGCCGCTAATAATTTCATTACAAGTGAATTTTTCTTCAAGTTTCTTTTCTAATAATCTATAAATAATTAATGAAATAAAGCAAGTCGTAAAATGTGCTTGTATTCTGTCATCTCGGCTTAAAAAAACAGGTCTTGATTTGAATTCACTTTTCATAATTCTAAAGCACTCTTCGATTTCCCAACGTCTATGATTTGCCTTGATGATCTCAGAAGCATCATCCTCAAGGTTAGTGCATACAGCATAAAAACCATCAAAAGATTCTTCTTTTGAGATAAGTTCTGAATTAATGCCATATATTTCTTTTTGAGCAAGTTCACCATCAGGAGTAATGCTTGTCTTTTGAATAAATCTTTTGTAATCGTTTTGATTGTGTTTTTTAATTTTATTAGGATTTGTATCTATGACGTTTTGGGCACGTTCTATTTGTGAATTACGAATTTTGCGTTGATAATCTCTGTATTTAACAGAATAGGTCACAATAAGTTTTTGTTCTAAACCACTTTCTTTAATCCAACGTTCCTTGTAGAAAATTTTGCCTTTATCCGCTTCGTGATCAAGTTTAGAAATATCATAAGTTTTCACATCATTAAAAAGCTGCCAACCATTTTTATCAAGTGCCCAATCTTTCAAGTGTTTTTTTAATTTTTTAATGGATTGAGTTGTGATAAAAGCTCTTTCATCTTTGTTATTAAACTTTCTATTATCTAAAGATGCAAGTCCAGCGTCAGTACAAACAACAAACTTAGAAAGCTCAAAATCAGATAAGATCTTTTCCTCTAAAGGTTTTAAAGTAAGTTGCTCATTAGTATTTCCCTTATTAATACTAAACGCAAGGGGAACACCATCTCCATCCATAAAAAGACCCATCTGAACGATAGGATTTGGTTTATGATCCTTTGATGGACCATATTGCTTAAGGCCATCTTCTTGCTCTATTTCAAAGAAATAATTGGTGCAATCATAATAAAGGATACCTGTATTTCTTTTAGAAATCTTTAAACTATTATTATACAAGGAAGATTGAATAAAATCTGTTTCCTTAGCAATAACTTCTAATGCTCTATAAATTTGATGCAAATCAAAATTAGGCTGTTCAATAAACCTTTTGGAAAGATGATAAGTAGCAAGCTTAGAAGACGGAAAAATAACTCTACTGTAAGTCAACCGAGAAAGAATTGAATTAAGATCAAAATCGAATTTATACTTTTGAGATATTTTATTACAAATTTTATGTAATCCAAGCTCATGATATACTTTCTGAAGGAAAAGATAACCACCATTAAAAGAACGTTGATCATCCTTGTTTATTATCTTTACAGGAGAGTGCTTAACAAGCACTTCACGTTTATCTTCCTTTTCTTTTTTATTAAGTTCTTCAATATATTTTTTTGCCCATTCATAGGGGTCTTGCCCATGAAGTTTCTCGCGAAGCTCCTTCTCTGTACCAAGTTTTTCAACAGTAAGAGTACGTTCTTTTTTATCTATGTAAACAGTTTTCGTAACATAAAGAGAGGCCGAATTTTTTGAACGTGATACTTTTAATCTCATATAAGTAACCCTCCAATCACTATATATTATATCACATCACGCTTAATCACGCAATCGTAAAATGTGAAATTTGACAAAAAAATAAAGCCATTTCAAGGCTTATAGCTATTTTTTTCTTATTCAACTGTCAAACTCCCGAGTAAGAAAAAAGACAAAAAAGGTTGATTTTATACAGTTAAAAGGTATATAATAGCCTCACAATATAATACATATCATTTTAATGGGAGCTGATTTTTCGGCTGAGAGGGAGTATAAAATATTCCGACCATGGAACCTGATCTGGATAATGCCAGCGTAGGAACGAAATTGAGTAATATGAACTGTTGCCTATTGGTGTGCAACAGTTTTTTTGTTTCCTAATGAACAAGAACTCAAAACCTTAAGCCACCAGCAATTTATTGAAATGTGGGTCTTAAAAGAAAGAAGGAGTAAAAATGGCAAACATAAACGTCAGCCTTCAGATACTGCCTAAAGTACCTGAGGAAAGAACTTATCCCGTTGTGGACAAAGTAATAGAACTAATAGACAAAAGCGGCGTAAAATACGAGGTAGGTCCTATGGAAACAACAATGGAAGGAGAATTGGACGAGTTACTTGAAATCGTAAAAAAAGCACAAGATATTTGTATTAAGGAAGGTGCAAGCCGAGTACTTTCAATTGTGAAAATAGATTATAAACCAGAGGGTGTGACAATGGATGAAAAAGTGGGGAAATATAGGAGATAACATTCTCTCAATCATCTTTATGATTTTTTGTATCACATTATGGGAAATTGCAATTCGATTTGATCAGGTTCCAAATTATATATTGCCGTCACCATCAGAAATTATTAAGGCCCTTAATAAGCATAAGGTTATATTGTGGGAGCACACTCAAACCACACTGTTTGAAGCTGTGGTCGGTCTATTGATTGCAATTATTTTTGCAGTCTTTATAGCCCTTATGATGAATCGATATCCCTTAATAAAGAAAATGATTTACCCGATTCTAGTGGTTTCACAAACCATACCAACTATTGTGCTGGCACCAATACTTATGGTTTTGTTAGGGTTTGGGGTATTGCCTAAGGTCATTGTGGTTATCATAATATGCTTTTTTCCTATCTCTGTCAGTGTGACAGAAGGATTGGCAACCGTGGATAAAGATCTTGTTGATCTGCTTAAAGCCATGAAAGCAACGCCATGGCAAATATTTATAAAAGTGGAGCTGCCGGCTACTTTGCCTGCATTCTTTTCCGGGCTTAAAATTTCGGCTACCTATAGCATTATGGGTGCTGTTATTGCAGAATGGATCGGTGCCAAAAGCGGATTGGGCATATATTTGACTCGTGCAATGAGCTCTCATCTTATAGATGCAATGTTTGCTGACGTATTAATCATAGTGGTTATAAGTGTAGGTCTTTTTCAATTGATTCATCTTTTAGGACAGAAAATAATGCCGTGGAATAAAGAAAATTAAACCCAGGTTTTTGTAGTTTATGGTGAATAATCTGGGTTAAAAGGAGAAAAGAAAATGTTTAAGAGAATAAGTGTTATATTTTTAGTGATGCTCATAATGAGTATGTTATGGTTAGCAGGATGTACAAATAACAATGAAGAATCTTTAGAAGGAACAGTTGAGTTACGAGATATTACAGTGACTTTAGATTGGACACCCAATACCAATCACACAGGGCTTTATGTTGCCAAAGATAAAGGCTTTTATGAAGAAGTAGGCATGAATGTAGAAATCGTACAGCCGGCCAGCGGTACTTCAGACCAAGTCGTCGCTACAGACACAGCCCAGTTTGGGGTAAGCTACCAAGAAGCCGTAACATTTGCAAGATTACAAGAAATACCCATTGTTTCTTTAGCTGCAGTGATACAGCATAATACATCCGGATTTGCAGCCCTTAAAGATAAAGGGATTAAGACACCAAAAGATTTTGAAGGAAAAAAATACGGAGGCTGGGGATCACCGGTAGAGATTGCTACTTTGAAAGCAGTAATGGAGAAATACGATGCGGATATTGATAAAGTAGAAATATTGACCAGTGGAACTGTTGATTTCTTTGCTTCAAGTGAAATGGATATTGACTTCGCATGGATATTTGAAGGCTGGACAGGTGTAGATGCCCAACTAAGAGGTATAGAATTGGATTATATAGATCTGGGAAAAGAACATGAGGCATTGGATTACTATACCCCGGTCATTATAACCAATGAAAAGAATATTGAAGAAGACCCCGAATTTGTACGTCAATTTATGGCGGCCACAACAAAAGGATATGAATATGCGATACAAAACCCTGAAGAATCAGCGGATATACTATTAGCCAATGCACCTGAACTGAAAGAAGAATTGGTTAAAGCCAGTCAGAAATTTTTAAGTACGAAGTATCAGGATGATGCAGAAAAATGGGGCGTACAAAAAGAAACAGTATGGCAGAATTATACCAATTGGTTGTATGATAATGGATTAATTGAAAAGAAAATTGATGTTAATTCAGCTTTTACAAATGAGTTTTTACCTGAGTAATAGGAGTTGAGGCCATGGGTAGCTACAAAATCCAATTTAAAAATGTTAATAAGGACTATGTATCAGAAAATGGTGTGTTGAAAGTATTGGGGAATATCAATATCCATGTTAAAGATGGTGAGTTTGTATCCATAATAGGTCCCAGTGGATGTGGAAAGAGCACGTTGTTTCATATACTAACTCAGATAGAACCCCAATATTTAGGCTCAATAGAGATCGAAGGTATTCCTTTGGAAAAATATCAAAAAAAGATGAGCTATATGCACCAAAAAGATTTGTTGATGCCATGGAGAACCATGATGGATAATGTAGTACTACCATTGGAATTAGAAGGGGTTAGTAAAAAGAAAGCATATGAAGAATTTTATAAACTATTGCCTGTTTTTGGCCTTAAGGGATTTGAAAGAGCCTATCCAAATGAAATGTCCGGAGGAATGAGAAAAAGAGCAGCGCTTTTTAGGACGATAATGGTGGACAGCGATATTATGCTTTTAGACGAACCTTTCGGCGCGTTAGATGCAATTAATCGCTCCAAAATGCAGGAATGGCTGCTTAAAATATGGCACCAATTTAAGCGCACCGTTGTTTTTGTCACCCATGATATAGAAGAAGCCATATTTTTATCCGATAGGATATATGTATTAAGTAATAGGCCGGCTAAAGTTATTGAAGAAGTTACTATTCATTTCCCAAGACCAAGAGGAACAGATATTCTAATAGATAATGAGTTTTTAAAATATAAAAAAATATTATTGGACGCTTTGAAGTAATCTTAAAATTGTAGTCGGGTCTTCGTGCCCGGCTTTCTTTTTTCATATGGAGGAATCAAAATGAAAACCATAGATGTACATTGTCATTTAGACCAATATAAAGATGATGAAGTCAAAGAGATACTATCGGAAGGCAAAATAGATATGGTTGTAGGTGCTGCAATCAATAAAGCATCTGGAGAAAGATTATTAAAAATCAAAAAAAATTATTCCAACACGCATATATGCCTGGGTATTCATCCTGAATATCCTCAATACTACCATGAATTTGATGACGTAAAAAAGCAGATTATGGATAATCGGCATCAAATATTAGCAATTGGAGAAATAGGGCTGCCGTATTACAGTCTGGAGAAAATGAAAGAAGATGACAAAATCAATGCTCTAGCCAATGGTAAGATTTTATTGACTAAGTTTTTAGATTTAGCAATAATGTTAGATTTGCCTGTTGTACTGCATGCTATTGAAGATACGGCCCCATATGTATATGAAGCTTTGAAAAAAAGAAAAATAACTCAAGCGCTTTTTCACTGGTTTGAGGGAGATTTAGAGACGTTAAAAAAAATCGTTGAGGAAGGTTACTACCTATCAATTAGTCCTGATGTATTATATAATAATCGATATGCTGAATTTGTAGGCCATATCCCAATGGATAATATTGTGTTAGAGAGTGATGGTCCTTGGCCTTATAATGAACAAACCGGTGTACCGACAATGATTCTTGATATAGCTGAGCATTTAAGTGAAGAAAGAAATTTAGAAAAAATTGAAATTCTTAACATAATCTATAAAAACTCATGTAAACTTTTTAAAGAAGTATTATAATAATAATTAAATTATGCGTATTCGTAGGCAGTATTCCTAAGGAGGGACAGATATGAACAAACAATTAAAAGCAGATTTAATGCTGGGAATGATTACTTTTTTTTGGGGAGCTTCCTACTTGTTTATAAGAATTGCATTACAAGATCTACAGACATTTAACTTAATTGCGCTGCGATTTGTTATAGCGTTCTCGTTATCTGCAATAATCTTTTATAAAAACATACGAACCGCAGACAAAAAAACAATACGATATGCTTTTTTTCTGGCACTATTTTTATTTTCTATTTTTATATCAATAACTTTTGGTGTGCAATATACGACCACATCTAATGCGGGGTTTTTAGCAGGTATGGCAGTAGTATTAGTCCCTATTTTTTCTACGGTTTTCTTCAAAACAAAACCGGAGAAAAAAGCCATTATTAGTGTTATTTTGGCTACCATAGGGATTGGATTGTTAACCTTAAATGAACAATTCTCTATCAATATAGGGGATCTTTTATGTATCCTTTGTTCTGTATTGTATTCATTTTACTTAATTTTTACAGATAAACTAACGAAGGAGGTAGACTCTGTAGCATTAGGCGTTCTACAATTGGGATTTGTAGCACTCTTTAGTGTAATATTTGCATTTGTGATTGAAAAACCTACATTACCAACTTCCTTCTCCTCTTGGTTGGCTGTTATTTTTTTGAGCATATTTTGTACGGCTGCAGCATTTATTATACAGACAACGGCACTGAAACATACAACGTCACTTCATGCAGGTTTAATCTTTTCGCTTGGGCCTGTTATTGCGGCTGTTATTGGCAGGATTTTCCTAGCTGAAGTGTTAACCCTCCGAGGATATATCGGCGCAATTCTCATGCTGATAGGCATACTCATTATAGAGATAGATATGGATAGGATAATAAGAAAATACATGAATACTAAAAAAGAGGTAGAACAATAGTATCCCAGATCATTCATGAATAATCTGGTAATATTAAATATTTGTTAAAAAGACAAAATATATCGAATGTTGCATTTATTTGTTTGAAATGAAGCCTTACAAATGTTAAAATATTCTTATTACTTAATTCTAAGAGTATGTGAGGTGATAAGATGCCAGGGAATTATGAAGATTTAAGTGATCTTCAAATTGATGTTTTAAAAGAGATCGGTAATATTGGAGCAGGAAATGCTGCCACTACGTTGTCTTCAATGCTTTCAAAAAAAGTTGATATGACTGTACCTCACGTTAGGATTGTAGACATACAAGAAATATCCCATGCACTGGGTGGACCCGAAAATTTGGTGGTAGGTATTCTTTTTACTATATCTAATGATATTGAAGGCATGATGATGTTTATACTGGAACAGAAATTTGCACATCTCATCATTAATCAATTAATGGGGAAAGATTTAAATGATTTTGCCGAATTAGAGGAAATGGATATATCTGCTCTAAAAGAGATTGGAAATATTATGGCAGGGTCCTATGTAAATGCTATATCTGGTCTCACAAACTTAAATATAAATATATCAGTACCTAATATTGCGTTAGATATGGCAGGTGCTATACTCAGTGTTCCGGCAATTATGTTTGGAGAAGTTGGGGACAAAGTTCTTTTTATAGAAGAAGAATTTATTGGTGAAGGAGAAAATGTTAATAGTTATTTAATGCTTATACCAGAAATGGAATCATTACATAAAATATTAAAAGTGCTAGGTGTAGAAATATGAATAAACCAATTGTTATTGGAATATCAGATTTAAATGTAGCAAAACCTCCTGATACCCTAATTACTTATGCGTTGGGATCATGTGTGGGTATATGTCTATATGACAAGCAAACCAAAGTCGCAGGACTTGCTCATATCATGTTACCTCTAAGCACAGAAGCAAAAGATAAAAGCAATATTAAGAAGTTTTCCGACACAGCGACTTTGGACATGATTAAAAAAATGGAAGCCCTGGGTGCAAACCGTACGCGAATGACCGCTAAAATTGCCGGAGGGGCTCAAATGTTTGAAATACAGACAGGAAATGAGTCGTTTAATATAGGAAAAAGAAATGTTATAGCAACAAAAAAGGTATTAAGCGCCCTAAATATTAAAATCATTGCAGAAGATACAGGTTTAAACTACGGGCGGACCATAGAATTTTGCTCTGCAACAGGCATATTAAAAGTAAAAAGTATTGCCAAAGGCATAAAAGAAATCTAAAAGAGAAATTGATAAGAAGACAAAATATATGTCTTCTTTTTTTTTATCCAAAGCAACAAATTGCATGAATTTTTTATGACTTAATATGAGGGTTTCGTATTAAATTTACCAGATGGTGCAATAAATTGGTAATACATGTAAAAGATAATATAAATAATGACAGCTATTTAATACAAAATTTTTATGATAGGAGTATTACAATGAGTATTAATATACAGTAGTACTTTTTTATTGAAAAAATGATAGGGAGCTTATTTTTATGCAATCTAAAATACAAATGATGATTATAGGTAGAGTTAACAAAAGCATGCAAGAAATAATGAAAGACCTAACAGAGGAGGATAAAATTGAGATAGTAGATGCCTGTAATGATTGTTTATTAGGCATTAAAAAAGCCAAATCAAAAAAAGTAGATATTATTTTACTGGATATAGAAGTTGAAGGCATCAATGAATCCAGTGCAACAGCTCTAATAAAGATGAATTTCCCTAATACACTTATAATAGCCCTTGCATACGATAAGAATAATGGAAAACTAAAAGAAGCATTAGTAAGTGGTGCAGATGAATATATTGTACAACCTTCCAAAAACGAATTGGTCAAGACCATTACCCACTTATTTGAAAAAGAAAGCATGAAAAATCAATCCAACATGGATGAACCATCAAAAATAATTAGTGTTTTCAATACAAAAGGTGGTGTAGGAAGGAGTATATTAAGTGCAAACCTTTCCATTGCATTAAAGCACTTGACACAAAAACCAGTGGGGCTTATGGACTTAGATTTTGAATATGGGGACATTTCTCTTATCATGAATATCTGCCCTCAATTTACATTGCAAGAAATAAAAGAAAAGCTACCGCATTTTAATCAAAATAGTGTTAAACAATATTTTATAGAGCACTATTGTGGAGTGGATGTCTTTACAGTATTAAATGAAGGACAAGATATGGCAATTTCTGATTCAGAGTTACTCAACATACTCCTCTTGGCTAAGACGAAATATCAATACATTTTAATGGATATGTCACCGGTTCTCAGTCCAATGAATATGACGGCATTAAGAGCATCGGATTATATATTGCTCATGACCACTTTAGAACTTTCTTCTATCAAAAATACGGTACAAGCATTAAATGCTCTTAAGTCACTTAATGTCAACTCAGAACATATATATATTGTATTAAACCGATTTGAACGTCATCTGGGAATAGGTATTGATGAGATTAAAAAATTTGTGGGAAAAGAGGATGTATTCATTATACCGGAAGACAAAAAGACAGTAGTTCAATCTGTTAATTCAGGAAGACCATTTGTAATGAGCAAAAAAAATGCATCAATTTCTAAAAGCATTATGGATCTAGCTAGAAAGGTTATTTCAGAAAATGAGAAATGGGGGGTAAGGGATGAAATCAAAGAGATTGGAGGCTGACAATAGAAAAAAGGGTATGCATAAACAGGTTGAGGAAGTATTGGATAAAATAGTAGATGAAGAAAAGGTTAATATGACTGAACACGAAAAGCAGAAAATTATATCACAGACAGTAAAAAAATTGGAGTGTGAATAAAATAAAAAGTTGGTTTAAAAGGGGTTTTAGTACAAAACTAAAACTTTAAAAATCACTATTCAGACGATTGGTTTGGGTAGTGATTTTTTATTGTTAAAAAATATTCATTAATGAATAATATTATTTGATGATGAATAACCTTCTTAAACACTGAAAAATAAAGATTTGAAATTAAAAGAAAAGATATAATATTCATTTGCAAATAAAACAATAATAGAGAAGCAATAAAAAGCATGTTTTTTTAAACGTTTTGAGGGCTGGCATATTTTGTGCATTATTATATAAGTGCGCGCAGAATAAAATTATAGGAGGTTAATATGGAAAATATGAAGCGGAAATCAAATATTGATTTTCCAATTACAATAGCAAGTGTTGCAAGTGTTTTTATTATAGTTGCATTTATGGCAATGTTACCGGAAGCTACTACCAGTGTCATCATGAAATTATTTACTGTCACTACAGATTCTCTTGGCTCATTTATTCTAATTTTATTCTTTTTAGGTCTCATCACATGCTTATATTTAGCTTTTAGTAAATATGGCAAAATAAAACTTGGTGAAAGCCAACCGGAGTTTTCACTTTTTAGTTATATTGCTATGATGATTTGTGCTGCTTTGGCATCGGCCAGCGTTTATTACTCATTTGTTGAATGGTCATATTACTACGCTGAACCAACCTTTAGGTTAACGCCATTTTCTGCAGGTGCAGCTGAATATGCGACTGCTTATACTTTCTTTCATTGGGGTTTTAGCGTACAAGTTGTATTCGTGCTAACCGCAGTAGCCATTGCTTATGCTGTTTATGTCAAAAAAGTTCCTGTATTAAGAGTGAGCGCTGTTTGTGAAGAAATGATGGGCACTTTTCGGTATAAAAAAATAGTTGGCAAAGTTATTGATGTGGTGGTGATATTTAGTATTTTAGGTGGATTAGGCGTATCTTTAGGTCTGGGAGTGCCTTTAATAGCAAGTGGAATAACCAGAATATTTGGTATAGAAAGTTCCTTTGCAATGAATGTTATTATTGTACTTGCAATGGCAAGTTTATTCTCATTAAGTTCATTTGTCGGAATAGAAAAAGGCATGAGAAAGATTAGTGATTATACAATATACGTTGCAATGGCTTTCTTATTATTCATTTTAATATCCGGTCCAACCCAATTTATAATTAAACAAACTACAAATAGCATTGGTGTCATGTTGTCCAATTATATTAATATGAGCTTATGGACTGACCCAATTGGAAAAAGCGGATTTCCAGAGTCCTGGACAATATTCCTTTTTGCCTTTGCGCTTAACTATGCTGCTTTAATGGGTGTGTTTATTACAAAAATATCCAAAGGAAGAACGATTAAAGAATTGGTATTGAGTTGTTTAGTGGGCATCAGTGTAGGAACATGGGTTTTATTTGGAATAAATGGTGGCTTTGCTATGAATGCAGAGCTGACAGGGCAGTTAAATGTAACGGATACAGTTTTCAATGTATCAGGGCAAAAAGCGATTTATGCATTATTAGATTTATTACCTGGAGGTCTGCTTGTACCAATCGTTTATCTATTGATTACAATAGGCTTTTTAGCTACATCTCTTGACTCGGCGGCTTTCTCTTTGTCTGCAACGGCTACAAAAAAATTAGATGCATCCGGCAATACCAATCCTATGTTTAGACTGTTCTGGTGCATAGTGCTTGCAGCTATTCCTTTGAGCATTATGTTTTCTGGGGCACCTTTTAAAACGTTGCAAACCTTATCCATTGTAGCATCTGTACCTTTTATACTGGTTATCATATTCTTGATTCGAGGGTTATTTAAATGGCTAAAAGAAGATAGTGCAGTTTAAAATAAATCATTATAAACAAATTATGGAGGAATAAATATGGGAAAATATAAACCTAAAGACAGTACAATATCTCCAAGATATTGCAACATTCGTACTTTCATGAACCTGCCAAATGTTAAAATATTAGAAGATGTAGATTTTGTAGTAGCCGGAGTACCCTTTGATACGGCCTGTACAACAAGAGCTGGTGCAAGGTATGGCCCTGAAGGCATCAGAAGTGCATCCATACTTTTGCGGCCTTATAATGATGATATGGGGATCAATTTATTTGATTATTTGTCAGGGGTTGATTATGGAGATTTTGCAATAAATCCCGTAAGTATAGAAAAAAGCAATGAAATGATTACCCAACAAGCCAATGAGATATTTGAAAAAAAAGTCATTCCTGTATTCATGGGTGGTGATCACTCGGTATCTTTTCCACTTATCAGAGCGGCTGCAAAAACATATGGTAAGATAGCTGTCGTGCATTTTGATTCTCATAGTGATACAGATGAAAGCATTTGGGGTGCAGCGCATGCTCACAATACACCTTTTTTTAATCTTGCCCATGATGATTATGTAGATACTCAACATTCTGTACAAGTTGGACTAAGAGGACCCACTTATGGAGAAGATGGATTAAATCATGCTCGAGAGCTTGGATATAGAACATTGACGAGAAAAGAAATGAGAAAAATTGGAATAGAAAAATCAATAGAAGTAATAAAACAAAGAATTAAAGATACCAAAGCGGTTTATGTCAGCTTTGATATCGATTTTCTTGATCCTGCCTTTGCTCCAGGAACAGGAACCCTTGAAGTTGGCGGGTTTTCCACTTGGGAAGCTCAATTAATCATGCAGGAAGCATTAAAAGGTGCCAACTTAATTGGAATGGATTTAGTTGAAGTAAACCCAGCATTTGATAATGCAGGACAAATTACTTCTTATGCAGCTTCAAATCTAATGTATGAATTTCTTACACAGATAGCGCTTAATAAAAAGTTACTCGTTAAATAGCCTGATTAATTAAAGCTACAGAATATAAAAAATGCAGCTAATATCATAATGTATTAGCTGCATTTGATTTAAGAAATTTAGGATATATGGCATAATGTAAATAATCCTAGATTGTAATAATAGTGTATAATTTTATAAGGTGTTTAATTATTTGCTTTCCAATGTATGCTAATGAAAATTTTATGCGGAGAATATTATGAATGATTCTATATCTAACTTAAAAGGAACAATTTGCTCATATGATCGAGAAAACGAAACCATATATGATAATGGTTCAGTTGGAAATGATAATTTAATGGATTCAAAAATTAAAAGTTATTTCAATAATATTCTTGCAACGAAGAAAAAAATCATGGTTTGTAAGCTTTATGATGTAGAAATACTCATCTTGTATTTAGGGTACTGGGAGGAAAGAGAAACATTTTATATAGATAAAACAACGGAACTGGAAAAAGCCATTATTAACATGGAAAGTATAAAAGCTTTAAAAGGCGAAGTGGATACTATTCTTGATGCCATTCATGATGATATTTTAATTGCAGATGGAAAAGGTATTATTACAAGAGTTTATCCTTCTTTTGAAAAAGTTTATAACATAAAAAAGGAAGAAGTGGAAGGTAAAAGTGTTTATGATTTAGAGAAACAGGGTATCTTTAAGCCTTCTGTTACAGTGAAGGTACTGGAAAAAGGTGAACGCATTACAATGATGCAAAAGACTAACGATGGAAAAAAATTAGTTGTCACTGCAACGCCTGTTAAAAACCAAAAAGGTGAAATTATAAAAATCATAAGTTTTACAAGAGATTTAACGGATTTTATTAAACTTAAAGAGCAATATTCTCTTCTTGAAAACAAGGTACAAAAATATTCTGCTGAAATAGAAAAACTTAGAGATAATAATACAGACTATCCTAAAATCATTGGCAGAGGTAAAAAAATCAAAAGTATCATGAATACGATTGGAAAAGTTTCCGGATTTGACGCTAATATCTTGATTGAGGGGGAGTCAGGTGTTGGCAAAACCATGTTCGCTAGAATGATACACAAAAAAAGCTGCCGTTTTGAAGGCCCTCTTATTGAAATTGATTGTGGTGCGATTCCCGTGAATCTTTTGGAATCGGAATTATTTGGGTATGAAAAAGGCTCTTTTACAGGTGCGGACAAAAAAGGAAAAATGGGACTCATAGAGTTGGCTGATAAAGGCACCCTTTTTTTAGATGAAATAGGAGAATTACCCTTAAATCTTCAAATGAAATTGCTGAAAGTGATACAAGAAAAAAAGATTACCCATATTGGAGGGACTAAGGAAATCAATGTTGATTTTAGATTGATTACAGCAACCAATAAAAACTTAGAGCAATTGGTTAAGCAAGGCATATTTAGAGGAGATTTGTATTATAGATTAAATGTCATATATATTGATATTCCCTCTTTGAAAGACCGAAAAGAAGATATCATTCATTTAAGCATGTACTTTCTTGAAAAATATAATAAAAAGTACGGATTAAATAAAAGCTTGTCACCGGAAGCTTTTGATTGTTTTCTAAAATATGAGTGGCCGGGGAATATACGTGAATTAGAGAATATTATTGAACGAATAGTATTAGTATCTGATAAGGATGTTATTGACACCAACCTATTGCCTTCTATGAAACCTGATGATATTAAATTTCATACACTTCAGCAGGCAATGGAAGAATTTGAAAAGAGGCTGGTTGTGGAAGCTTATAATAAATGGAAATCTACCATAGGCGTTGCAAAAGAACTAGGTATCAGCCAACCTACGGCTGTAAGAAAAATCAAAAAATATATATCTTATTAATTCTAAAAGCAAAAAAACACCTCATATTTTAAGGTGTTTTATTCGTCACTTTTAACATATTTCTTAATTTTCCTAGCCGCAGTAGGCTGACTGATACCTAATTCTTTTGCTACACCTACAGAGGTAAGTGTCTTATTATAAGCTTTTAAAACTAAGCTTTTTTCTAAGTCTTCCAACGCTTCCTGTAAAGTGGGATACTCTTTTCCAAGAATACTAAAAGTAGCTTTGATATGATCCGGTATACTTTTTTCAGTTACTAAATTGGTTTCTGAGGTTAAGATCATTCTTTCAATAACATTTTCTAATTCTCTAACGTTGCCCGGCCAGTGATAATGTATAAATTGATTCATAACAGAATGACTTAATTGTTTATGGATACCGTATTTTCTGTTTAATTTTTCAATAAAATACATACATAATCCCAATATATCTTCCTGTCTCTCTCTTAGAGGTTGAATATGAAGATAGATAACGTTTAATCTGTAATATAAATCTTCTCGATATCTACCCTCTTCTACAAGCCGGGTTAAATCTCTATTGGTGGCAGAAATCAATCTAAAATCTACTTTTATGGTTTTAGTACCGCCCACTCTGGTAAAGGTTTTGTCTTGGATAACTTTAAGAAGCTTAACCTGTAGATTCAAAGGCAATTCACCAATTTCATCTAAAAAAAGGGTTCCTTTATCAGCCAGTTCTATAAGGCCGATTTTTCCTTTTTCGCTGGCACCTGAAAAAGAGCCTTTTTCATACCCAAACAATTCAGATTCTAAAAGATTTTCAGGAATAGAACCGCAATTAATCTCAATAAGAGGGCCTTGATTTCTTTTGCTTTGAGCATGAATCAATCGGGCAAACATGGTCTTACCGACGCCTGATTCTCCGGATAACAGTACGTTTGCATCAAATTGAGCTATTCGATCAATGGTTTTTAAAATATTATCGATCTGCATGCTCTTGCTTATGACATCCGGAAAATTATTCTTTTCTTTATTTCGTAATTCCAAAAGCTCTGCGCTATACTTTTGAATCGTGTTTTCCAATTCTTTATACTGCTGGTCTAAAAAATCGGATATGTCTCTGGAATAACTAATCACTTTGATAATATTGCCTTCAGCATCTCTGATAGGTGTTGCAGTAACAATAACCTGCCTTTTTTCTCTTGTTGTTTGCATCATGGTAACGGCTGTATGGTTTGTGAGTACTTTAGCAATAATGGAAGGGTTTAAAATACCTTTCTTTTCAAGCTCAAAGACAGTTTCACCCATAACAGATTCACTTTTGATTTTATAGACTTTCTCAAAAGACGGAAAAACCTTGGTAATAACGCCTTGACCATCGGTGATTAGAACATCATCATGAATGGAATCTAAAATAGTATCCAATTCATTTCTAGTAACCTTTGCCTCGTTTAATTGGATTAAGGCATGGTCCATATCATGAACATCATGGATTAAAAAGATATAAGAAGCCTTATCGGTGCTCATCATAGAGGTAATCAACTTTTCATCAGCACCTACTTTTATAACGTCATAAAAAACTTCAGAATGGATACAGATTATTTTATTGATTTTTTCACATATTATAGGATATTTTTCCAATAAACGATCTGCCTCGGAATTATAACTAAATTGATTTGTTTCAATATCATAAATCATCATTGGGACTGAAAAGTTATTGATTAAATCTTTCAATGTTCTCCACCTTTCATGATATAAGAATCTAAATCCATGCTGAAATGGCACATAAAACATTCTCCACCTATAAGTATAAAGGATTCAAATAAACTATTCAACGATGATTACCATGTATTCAACACTGAATAGATTAAAAAAAGGGAAGAAAGACTTTAATTTATAACAAATATAAAAAGGTATCAAGAATTTAACCAATATAAGTATTCGCTGGTGAATACTTTTTCTGAAAGCATGTCAGCAAAAGACCAAAAAAAGTGGTAATAGAAAAAGGCTAAAAACAGCAGTAAACCTAGATATAATGATATCATTTTAAAGAATAGTTAAGAAATATTACTTTGTATTGTCAAATTGGTATGATTTATGCACGTAAAATACACAAAGACATAGAGCAAATACATAGGTCGTACACCTACAGAAAATAAAAAGAATTCTGAGCAGTATTTGCATGAATAGATGATAAATAAAGGAGGAATCGGAATGCTAGGAAAAGCACTTCCTAAAGTAACGACACAACTTCCCGGACCAAAATCTAAGGAAGTCATTGACAGAAGACAAAACGCCGTACCAACAGGAGTTGGATGTAATGCACCTTGTGTGATTAAGCAGGGTGAAGGAGCTATGTTTGAGGATTTGGACGGTAATATATTTATGGATTGGGTAGGTGGAATCGGTGTACTCAACATCGGTTATTCTCACCCGGAAGTAGTGGAAGCAGCAAAGGCTCAATGTGAAAAATATTTCCACACAAGCATTAATATTGTCCATTATCCC
>JANQMT010000028.1:0-5974 GCA_028279945.1 Clostridia bacterium | reverse complement strand
TCCAGTTTTGCCATGCCCAATCAAGATTTGTCCAATGCGGTTAGGCTATGGCGATTTGTTTTTGTTATATTAGCCAGCATTATAGGACTTTTTGGTATGGTAATGGGTTTTCTATTGTTATTGCTTGTGCTGGCAAAAATTGAGGTTCTGAGTGTTCCCTATTTATCACCATTTGTCGCCAGTGAATATCAAGACATGGATGATACGATTTTCAGACTACCTTTATCTCAACAGAAAAGTCGGCCCTATAACCTAAAAACAGAAGATCAACAACGGAGGTAAATCGTATGAAAAAGCTTTCTTTCCTTTTTATTATGATGATGAATGTATTTTTATTGACTTCATGCGGATATTTTGCAGAAGGGCGAAATGAGATTGAAGATATTACATTTATTAAAGTTATTGGAATCGAAGAATTAGAAGAAACGGATGTTAATCTAACCGTAACTTCCAGATATACACCCGATGTAAAGTCAGGTGAAGAAATTGCCAGAAACATTACAGTAAATGGCGGTACACTTTTTGATGCCATAAGAAATTTGGACATGTATTCCTCTAAGAAACCTTTCTGGGGTCACTTGGAGTTTATTCTCTTTGATGAAGAAACCGCAAAAAAAGGTATTATTAAGTATTTGGATTTTTTTACCAGACAATATAAATTCAGATTGGATACCACAGTATTTATTGTTCTGGATGCCACAACAGAAGAAGTCATCAACACCACCAGTTTAAAAGGTCATTTTATTTCTGACCGGTTAACGCATCTTGTAAAAAACATTGAAGGTATATCCGTTTCTCATAACATTCAACTGCATGAGCTGATGGAGATGTTTGACCGGCCTCACATATCTGCATATATTCCATGTATATATTTAACTCAAGTAATGGATGGTTCGGAAGAAGAAAATAAAAGAGACATTGCACTTAACGGCTTTGCCATATTTAGAGAAAATAAAATGATTGGATATGTAAAAGACGACTTGGCAAGAGGCCTAAACTGGGTAAGAAATGACTATGCTTCCGGTGTTATTATGGTGGAAGATCAAAAACAAGGAAAGGTTTCTCTTGAAGTATCCAAAGCTGATACTAAAATTTTACCTAAAATCGATAAGCAAGGAAAATTAAGTGTAACCATTAATGTTAGAGTGATTAGCAGTATCGCTGAAATGTATTCTGATGAAGACATTTTCAATGAAAAAAGTTTTAGATTACTTGAAAAACAACAGCAGTCTATCGTTAAGTCGCAAGTTGAAAGCATTGTTGAATACGCTCAAAATAATAAAGTGGACTTTCTAAACATTTGGAGTGAAGTTTATCATAAGTACCCAGAAAAATCAAAAAAATTCTATCCTGACTGGCCTGAAGTATTTTCTGATACACCTATTTCTATAGAGGTTGAGTCTAAAATTGTTAGATCTTATTTAAAAAGACAACCCATTGGAAGTGAGGAAGTTATAAAATGATAGCATTCATTATTTTTATTGTTTTACTCAGCATTGTAGAGGTTTACACAATGAAAAAAAATCAATTTAAAAGAGAGTTGATCCTATATAGTGTTATGGCGTTAATCACTTTGGTCTACGGCATTATATATTTTAGTAATCCATATCAATACAGTTTCTCTAAAGTTATCATAGATATATTAAAATTAAAATAAAAGTACAAAAAAGTGATTTGAAAGGACTACATTCCAATGAATGGTATGAATGATAAGATATCTATTAGACAAGCGTTCATTATAGTATTGGCATTTACATATTCGCCTTTTATGCGATCAATACCGTATTTTACAGCTAAACAAGCCAAACAAGCTGCTTGGCTTGCGCCATTACTTGCTTCATTAATTTTATTGTTAGCTGTATTTATATTTCAAGGTATCTACAAAAAATACACCGATAAAGAAATGTCTTTTATGGACATCCTGTATGAAGTTTTTGGCAAGTGGATTGGTAAAGCTTTGGTATTGACTTACTTTATTTTCACTACTATTTTATTATGTTACTATACACGTTATTATTGCGAAAGGTTGGTTGCAACCACCTATTATAATGTAGACATTAAACTATTTTTGGTATCTATGTTGGTATTCATTGCTTTTGTTATGCGTTTTAAATTGGTCATATTTGCCAGAATGAGTGAAATCATATTTTTAGTTCTTTTATTAATCTTTTTTATTTTATCAACCCTTAATATTCCTAATATAGAGTTGCATCGTATTACACCCATTAGCATCAGTGACTTCTTTCCCGTTGTTAAAGCCGGTATCGGTGTTTCATCCGGATATCTTTTGTTTTCTTATATTTTTTTAGTCAGTGATAAAATCAATAAAACCGATAAAATAAAAAAATATGGGTTGGAACTGGTTATATTTTACACCATTGTTGTACCCATACTGGTCATTACGGTTATAGGGGTTCTTAACTATTCCACTGTTGAAAGATCCACTATTCCTTATTTGGTTGCCATCAAGCATATTTCTTTATTTCAGACCATAGAAAAAATTGAATCATTAGTGGTAGGCATATGGATATTATCAGATTTTGCTTTACTCTATTTTTTCTCATATGCCAACATACATATTTTAAAGTCTTTATTTGGGTTAAAAGAACCTAAGCATTTAAATAATATTTACCTTACTTTTGTCGGCCTCTTTACACTTACATTAGCAGTCAGTAAATTTGAATTAGAAGATTTCGAACAGTTAATTTTGATGCCTGTTGGCATAATTTTTGGGTTTGGCATTCCTGTATTGACTTATGCCGTAGGGAAAATGAGAAAAAAAGTGTAGTTTCAACCTAAGTAAAAGCTGGGCCTTGAGCCCAGCTTTACATATAACCCAATATAGCGCGTTAATTTCTCTTTCTCTTAAATACGATTCCCAATCCTGCTGATAATGCGGATATTCCATAAAATATCTCTAAACCTATACCTCCTGTATCGGGAAGTTCTTCTTCGGGATAGTGTATCTCTTCATCTAAATCGATATCATCATCTGATGTTTCGTCGTCTATAGGTGTTTCATTATCTATAGGCGGATCTTCCGGATCAGGGATAGGTTCAGGTTCTTCCCCTCCATCATCCGGATCTTCCGGGACAGGGGTTGGATCATCATCATCGTCATCATCATCGTCATCCGAATCATATTTCTTAGATACCTTTACTTCTGCTGATGCCGATTTAGATATCCCTTCCCATGTAGCTTCAGCAGTGTTTTTGTAAAGACATAGATCATCCATCTTAATAGCAGCCGTTGTTCGATAACTGTTTTCTTCTCCCGGCTCCAGCGTTTCAATCACAGTATTTAGACCAATTTTTTCATCTTTTAATACAATGTTATTCATGGTTTTTGTTCCAATATTTTCTACAACGATTTCAAAATTAACGGTTTCCCCTTTATAGACGGATGCATCATCAACGGTTTTAGTAATTATAAAATCTCCCACAGGTTCGAAATCCATAACTGTAACTTCCGCTGAAGCAGATTTTGAGATGCCTTCCCAAACAGCTGTAGCCGTATTTTTGTAAACACCTATCTCATTCATTTCAACAGCTGTGGTTGTCAGGTAACTGTTTTCCTCGCCAGGCTCTAGTGTGTCAATCACTGTATTTAGACCAATTTTTTCATCTTTTAATACAATGCCATTCATGGTCTTTG
This sequence comes from Clostridia bacterium, assembly GCA_028279945.1. GTDB lineage: Bacteria > Bacillota > Clostridia > Peptostreptococcales > JAAYPU01 > JAKSCF01. The sequence continues at coordinate 2,319 of JANQMT010000028.1, read as the reverse complement.
TTCCTATATTTTCTACAACGATTTCAAAATTAGCAATATCTCCTATATAAACAGATGCATCATCAACGGTTTTAGTAATGGTAAAATCTCTTTCGGGATCTAAAACCGTAACCATAGCTTCTGCTGATTTTGCAGCTGTAAACTCATCCATTTCTACTGAAGCAATAAAACTCTCGGTAAAAGTCCCAAGATTATTCTTAGAAAAAGATTCAGCCCCCTTTAACTCTTCACCTGCTTTTAGTAGTTCAATGATATCAGGTTCAAATCCCAGAGATGGAAACTCTATCAAAATATTATATAAGTCTCTATTTCCCGTATTAGCAATTCTAGCAAAATAAGTTACTTCTTCACCGATATAAACCGTATCCGGTGTTGCCGTAAAATCTAATTCAAAACCATAAATAGGTTCCGGTGCAGGAATCACCATGACCGCAGCCTGTGCAGTTTTTGTCTTAGAAAACTCACCCATAGTTATGGATGCCAATACAGTGTTAGTGAAAGTCCCTAGTTCATTCATAACAATATCTATTGAATCATGAAATTCCTCTCCTGCCGGTAATAAGGCAATCTCTCTATTTATATCCAACATTTCATCTACTATTTTAATATCAAATAAGTCCTTGTTTCCAGTATTCTTAATTGTAATATCAAAAGTTGCTGCATTTCCCAAATAAACCGTCTCCGGTGTTGCAATTTTTTCAATTTCAAAATCATAAACATCAGTGGTTGGTTCAGATTTTACAGTAACTACAGCCTCAGATCTTACTGTCTTAGAGAACACATCCGGCATATTGACTGAAGCCGTTGCTGTATTGGTATAGGTGCCTAATTCATTCATAACCGCAGAGCTTGTAAAAATCTTTTCTTCTCCTGCTCCTAAACTTTTAATCTTCTCACTGATACCCAGCTTTGGATCCTCTACTTCAATGACTTTCAAATCTTTATTTCCCGTGTTTTTAACTCTAATCGTATAAATTACTTCTTTTCCCAGTTCAACGGTTTCAGGCATCGCTGTCTTCTCAATTTCCAGATCATAAATCGGTTCTGGTTCCTGTACGGTAACAGGTGCAACTGCCTCCCTAACCATAGAATCTTCACCCGCATTAAATCTTACTATCACAGTATTCCTGTAAGTTCCCGGTTCACGCATAAACTTAGAGGTTGAGAAATTCATTTCCCGGCCTACTTCCAGTAAAGGTATTGTTTCATGAAATCCTGTTTGTGAATCGTCTACTGTAATGCCCTGTATATCTATATTACCGATATTTATAATGCTAATTGAAAACGTCACTTCATCTCCTAGTTTTACCGTTTCCGGGTTTGCAGCCATTTGAACCGCTAAATCATATCGGGGTTCTTCCACAGCGAAACTTCCTTGTGCTGTTTTTTCATCTTGGTACTCATTCATATTAATTACAGCCATTACTAAAACCTCATATTGCCCTAATTCGTTCATTGTTTTTGTCTTTGTAATATTCTGTTCTCTACCTGGATCTAATGTTGTAATTTCTTGATAGATGCCTAAACCTTCTTCTACTACAAGTATGCCATTCAAGGTTTGGTTTCCTGTGTTTTGTACTCTAATATTAAACGTGGCTTCTTCTCCTTGAACAAGGTGTCTAGGATCTGAAGTTAACTCAATTAGAAAATCATAAACCGGCTCCTCCACTGTAACCGTAACCTGTGCTGTTTTTTCACCACTATACTCATCCATATTAATAGCAGCTGTTACTGTATTGGTGTAATATCCTGGGTTATCCATAATGGAAACTCTTAAAATATTCTCAACCGCACCTACCGGCAGTGATTCAATTATTTGATTAACGCCCAAGCCTTCACTCACTACATGGATGCCATTTAGATCTTGATTTCCTGTGTTTTCTACTCTAATATTAAAAGTAATCACTTCAGTTACAATAATAGACTCTGGCTCTGCAGTTAACACAATATCAAAATCATAAACCGGCCCTTCATGTCCAAATGTAGTACCGGTAAACATTGAAAATAAAAACATTAACACCAGTATGAGGCTTAATGTTTTTGAAGTTTTATACAAAATCTATCGCCTTCTTTCTAAGTATTTTTCTATTCCCACCTCTGATTCATTATATTTTTACAAATTTCTCAGGGTGCATAAAATGTCTAAATTTGTAGTTATTCATCGTTTAGAAATAATTTCTTGCTTTTCAATAATTAAAAAAGAAGATTAAAAAATCTTCTTCAGGTTATCGAAAAAGTACTAGAAAAATGAATGCAGGTGTATGAATATTCGTTTTTTTGTGTTCATTTGGTCAGAAAATTTAGGTGGCAGATGGGCTA
>JANQMT010000027.1:0-31177 GCA_028279945.1 Clostridia bacterium | reverse complement strand
CTCATTATTAATGCTTGTTACTTCATTATGTTCGATAATCTTTTCATCAATCAACTTCACTCCTGCTTTATGAAAAACCCTAAGCCACTGTTCTCTTGACGGATATCTTTCATTCAAATCATCTTTCCCATATGCATCATCAATAAATATGTACCCGTCTTTTCTTACTGTGCTTTTTAGCTTTACCACTGTTTCTTCTGTACTTCCCAGCACATCTCCAACAGCTCCAAAAATAACGATATCATAATCCTTTTCAATCTCTATCAATTCATTTATGTCTCCAACCTTGAACTTACATAAATTTTCCACACCATATTCTTTGGCTTTCTTCTTAGAAAAATCAATAAACTCAGGAATTATATCAATTCCAGTAACTTTACATGCAAATACCTCAGCTAATCTAACGCTTACTGCGCCTTTACCACATGCCAAATCAAGTACCCTGGTCCTTTCTGATACTTCGATATGTTTTGAGATTAGGCTTGCAATATCCTCTGGTGATGAGCCAATCTCCCATAAATCCTGAAGTAAATATGGAAGGTATGGAATTAGCTCTGTGGATTCTGCTGTTAATGACTTTGCAAGCTTTTCTTCTACAATTGACATAATATCTTTCTCCTCTCTATTCAATTAACTCTTTTTTCTATTTTCCGTAAACTTCTTCCTTACTGATAACCGTTATGTTAGCATTTTGTAATGCCTGTATGGCTTTGGTCTGGTCGTTTACTTTAAATATGATTAACGGCATCGCTTTTTTTCTTAATACAAATGAATAGATGTATTCTATGTCTATGTCGTTTTTATCCAATACCTGGAACACATCATTCAGGCTGCCGGGCTTATCTTCAGGCTGAATGGCTAATACAGGACTGACTTTTGCCGTATAACCGGCTTTCTCCAGGGTCTCCAATGCCAGCTCCGGATCATCCACTACTAATCTTAAAATACCAAATTCCGTCGTATCAAAAACGGATATGGCTCTGATGTCAATGTTTTCTTTTTTCAACTCACCGGTTACTGAGGCGAGATGTCCTTTTTTGTTTTCAATAAATATGGAAAGCTGTTTGATTATCACTTTATCTACCTCCCTAAATTAATTAAAGAATTAATAATGAAGAATTATGGTTACTCGTTTCTCATGTCAATGACTCTTTTTGCTTTGCCTTCAAATCGAGCTAAGGTTCTTGGTTCCACTAAATGTACCCTAGCATCTAATCCCAGTATTGTTCTTAGCTGGTATCTAATACGTTGGCTGAGTGCTTCCAGTAGCGTAAAAGAATCTAATAAGTTTGAATCAATCAATTCTACATCTATTTCTATTTTATCAAGATATCCTTTTTTGAAAACCTTTATTTGATAATGAGGTCCAATTTCTTTAATGTTTAGTAATATTTCTTCAATTTGTGAAGGAAATACATTGACACCGCCAATAATCAGCATATCATCAGAACGGCCCTCTATTTTGCTCATTCTCACGGTTGTTCTGCCACAATCACAAGGCTCATAATTTAAAGTTGTAATGTCTTTGGTTCTATAGCGTATTAGAGGCAGTGCTTCTTTGGTAATAGTCGTAATAACCAATTCTCCTTTTTCTCCAGGCGGTAATACTTCTCCTGTCTCAGGATTAATTATTTCAGGTATAAAGTGATCTTCACTTATATGCATCCCTTTCAGAGATAAACATTCACCTGCTACACCAGGGCCTATCAGCTCACTCATGCCATAGTTTTCTGTTGCAAACATACCCCAGGCATCATTGAGCTGCTTTCTCATAGCCTCAGAGGAACCTTCTCCTCCAAATAGACCCCATTTGATATTTAAATCTTTTTTAGGGTCTATGCCTTCTTCCTTAGCGACTTCTGCCATATGAAGTGCATATGAAGGCGTACATATTAACGCAGTCGTTCCAAAATCTTTCATAATCATAATTTGTTTTTTTGTATTTCCGCTGGAAGTAGGCACCACACCTGCTCCAACCATTTCCAATCCTTGATGAAGACCGAAAGCACCTGTAAACAAGCCATATCCAAAAGCAACTTGTGCAGTATCTTCTGATGAAACGCCCGCCATTGAAACAATACGCGCTATTAACTCCGACCACGTTTCCATATCTTTTTTTGTATAGCCTACTACTGTAGGTTTACCGGTTGTTCCGGATGAAGCATGAAATCGAACGATGTCTTTTTTTTCTACAGTAAATAATCCAAAAGGATAATTCTCTCTTAAATCATCCTTAACTGTAAATGGAAGGTTTTTCAAATCATCAAGACTTTGTATATCATCCGGTTTTATACTCATTTCTTTAAACTTATTTTGATAATGAGGCACATTTTCATATACTCTGTTAACGGTTTCCTTTAACCTTTTGAGCTGTATGTCTCCCATTGGTTTTCTGTCCAAGCTTTCTTCCTTTGCCCAAATCATCATGTATATCTCTCCTTCTTAAAAATAAGCAGATAAAAACCGTTTTGCAGAAAGCAAAACGGCTATATTTTTTAAATGTTTTCACACAATTTGCAAACACACTTATATAATTCTACTTTCCTACTCACCTGCAAATTTATTAATTTATCATCAGCTGCATAACTACTTCACTATCATAACATAAAACACTTCTGCTTTACAACAGGTTAAATACAGCCGGTATCCTGTATAACAAGCTACCGGCCGGTTAATCAAAATCAAATAATTCTACATTGGCAGCATTTGCATTGAGATAAAAGTCAAAAACTGTGTCTGCGTCATTGTAATTTTCAGAGGTTAAGTCTTCTTTAAGTCCAAAGTGATCGGAAAAGTTGATTAGGTTACCATATTTTATAACTTTAACACCGCAATCTTCAGGAACAAAGATTTTCACATTAGAAGCCCCTCCGTTAACATAAATATCAGAGTGGGCATTTTCTTCTCCTAGATACAGTTCTACATTGCCTGCTCCTACGTCAACATTAAACTTATCGACTTTTATTTTTTTTAAATTAAATTCAGCATTAATTGCGCCGATTTCAGCAGTTATATCCCATGGCACTTGTGTACTTAATTCAACATCTGTAAATCTCTTTTTATTGGTTAATTCACTCAATTTATCTTCATCTTCAATTTTTATTATAATTTTACTTTCTTTTTCATCATATTGACTTATAACGTTTAGGTCACGAATATTGCTCTCGGTACGAGTTGTTTCAGAACCGATTCCCCAAGCCTTAAAATTGCAAGCCCCTAAATCAATTTTGAGTTCACCTTTTACAGCATTCTCCATATAAATGAAAGTCTCCTTAGAGATTTGCTCTGTCGTCATTTCATCCTTAAATTCAAAAGGGTCAATGAAAAAATGTAAGCGTTCAAATCTGCTGCCGTAGGAAGAATATAATATTAGAACGACTATAAAGCTTGCCCATAATACAATTTTCAGCATAGTATGTCGATTTAATATGATATTTAATCCGATAACAATTAATGTTATGGGCCATAAGCTGATCATACTTCTAAACACTTCTCCTAAAGTAAAGGGGAAATCAAAATTAAAAAATTGGTGAAAAAAATCTAATTTAGATATTAATAGGATGACCCCTATTGCTATGAACAATAAGCCAACTCCTTGGTTGTTACTCTTCCTCATCGTCTTTACCCCTGTTTCTCATAAATAAATATATTCCAAAACCTATAAAACCCATTGCAACCATAGCTTCCATGTCCAACCAGTAAATATATCTTCTTGATACAAAAAATAAGCCTAGACCAATTAAAATCATTCCCATCATACGCTTTCCACTTTCACTGTCATGGGTGTGATGAGAATAATGTTTTTCGTATTTCTCCAGATTAATGTCACCGCTTCTTTTTGGTATTATAATAGCTGCAACGATATAAAGTATAAACCCTACACCATATACCAAAGTCGTTAATACCCATATAAGGCGGACAATAACCGCATCTATGTCAAGATACTCACCTATGCCACCACAAACGCCTTCAAGGACTTTGTCATTTGAAGATTTGTATAATTTTTTTTGCATAACATAGTCGCCTCCTTGCTGCTTACTTTTTGTCTTTTTTTGAAAGATCAATGCCACTATTTTGTTCTTGTTTTGGCTCTTCTTTTTTATTTTTTGTAATAATTTCAGCATCTACTGCATGATTCTTTATGTCAATCATATCCATACTAGGGGCTTCAGGAATAATTAATGCTGCAATGATATAAATAAATAATACAGTCCCCCAGCTCACCAATACAGTTGCTGCAATAATTAATCTTATAATCGTTGGGTCCATTTCAAAATATTCAGCAATGCCTCCACAGACACCGGCTAATTTTCTATCAGTTGTTGAACGATATAATCTTTTTTTCATGATTACCTCCATGTGTCATGGTTGAACAGTAGTTGAACGATGGTTGAACGATGGCTAAACAGTGGTTGAACAATGGTTAAGCAGTAGTAGAACAATAGTTCCACTATTGTTTAACTATCGTTTTCCCTATTGTTCTACTATTGTTTCGCTATCGTTTTCACTACCGTTTAACTATCGTTTCCCTATTGTTTCGCTATTGTTTAACTATCGTTTTTACTATTGTTTCGCTATTGTTCACCTTTATTATATAAGAATAAAAAGAAAAAAACAGCCTATAGGCTGTTAGAATTCCGTTAGAATTTCATTAGCATTATTCGTCTTCTCCATCTTCATAAGCTAATTTTTCAAATGCTTCAGCAACTCTATTAAATTCTTCTTCATCTGTAATATCTATCAATTCAAATTCTTCTTCATCTTTTTCTTTATACCCGTAAATGTATATATCATCTGTACCATCTAAAGGTAATAAGGCAATATATTCTTTTTCTTCAATCTCAAAGACACCAATGACTTCACACTCTACAGAATCTCCATCATCGAATTCTAAAGTAATAATTTCAGCTTCTTCTTTTTCATTGCATCCACAATCACATTGACAGCAATCGTCCTTTTTTTCTTCCATTGATAATTCTTTCCTTTCCAATTTATTAATTTCATTACCACTATATCATTATATATTCTGTATATCAATTAATTTGTTTTCTTCTTACACCGCTTTCTTTTTCATATTTTTCCCTATAAGGGTTTCATATTTGTGTTTGTATTGAATGGCAGACTGCGTCCAGCTTAAATCTTGGTTCATGGCATTCAAAACCCACTGCTTCCATTGTTTATTATTCTCGTAGTATGCTTTTACTGCACGTTGTAGCGTATAAAGAAAATCATGGGCATTATAATCGTGGAATAAAAAACCTGTGCCTTGCTTTTTATCAGCTTCACAAGACAAAACTGTATCTTTAAGCCCACCGGTTTCTCTTACTATAGGCAGGGCTCCATATTGCATAGCAATCATTTGTGTAAGCCCACATGGTTCAAATTTTGAGGGCATTAATACCATATCCGATGCTGCATATATCCTTCTGGATAACCCCTCATCAAATTTTAAGAAAATACGTATTTTATTGGGATATTGCCATACTAAGTTTTTAAACATTTCTTCATATTGAAACAGTCCTGTTCCCAATACCACCAGCTGAATATCTGTTTGCATGATATCATGAATCACACCATTCATTAAATCTATGCCTTTTTGTTCTGTCAATCGAGAAATGACACTCACAACAGGTACGTTTTCTTTTTGCGGCAATCCGTTTTCTTTTTGAAATTCCAGTTTGTTCATTATTTTTTTATCAATGTTTGCAGGACCATAATTGCCGTATATTTGAGAATCATTTTTAGGGTTATATACATTTTTATCTATTCCATTCACAATACCATGTAATTTATAATTGTACTTTCTCAATACGCCATCCAGCCCCTCGCCATAGTATGGATATTGTATTTCTAAAGCATAACTGGGGCTTACTGTCGTAATCATATCTGCATGAATGATACCTGCTTTTAATATATTCACTGCATCATGGAACTCAAAACATTCTGAATTAAAATAGCTATCATCCAATCCTAAAACTTCTCCTAAAATATTTTTTGAGAAAACACCTTGATATTTGAGATTATGAATGGTTAACATTGTTTTTATGTGTTGATAGTTACCGGTGCTGTAAGTATTTTTTATTAAGAATGGTATTAACGATGTATGCCAGTCGTGACAATGAATAATATCGGGTTCAAATCCGGTAACTGAAATGGATTCAATAACAGCTTTTGCAAAATATATAAACTTTTCACCCTCATCATAATAGCCGTAGTATCCGGACCGTTTAAAATAATATTCGTTATCAACAAAATAGTAGGTTATGCCATTATGTTCTAACGCTTCAATGCCGCAATATTGTTTTCGCCATGCTAAATCAACATAAGTATAGCCTATATAGCTCATTTTTTCTTTGTATTGGTGATGGATATCAGCATACTTAGGTAATATCACTCTTACATCTAAATTGTGTTTTTTGAGTGATGCAGGTAGTGAACCGACGACATCACCCAACCCTCCCGTTTTGACAAAAGGATATGCCTCCGAAGCTGCAACCAGAATCTTCATTTGTTTTCCTCCCGTGTATCATGAAATAATTTTGATGGTATTGCAATCTGTGATAGATGGTATCAGTTCTTCTGCAAACTCTGACATATAATCTTCACTTATTTTTGATTTTTCGCTTACAATACTCTTGTGTATGGATATGCTTCCAATAATTTGAGACGCACTCAAAATAATTGAATCTTTAATCCTTACGTTTTCATCTATAAAAACATCTGAGAAAATGATGGAATTTTCTACTCTACCCAAAATCGTACACCCATCTGATAATAAGGTGTTTCTAACATTCGCTTTTTCCCCAACATATTGAGGGCGCTTCATTGTATAATTGGTATAAATATGCTTCATATCTTTCCAGATATTAAAGCCCGAATCGCTTCTTAATAAGTCCATATTAGCATCATAATAGCTTTCTATGGTTCCCACATCTCTCCAGTATCCTTTAAATGGATATGCAAAGATTTTTCTCCCTTGCTCCAGTAACATAGGAATAACATTTTTTCCAAAATCCTTTTTAGATGCTTCTATTTTATTATCCTCAATTAATGCACGTTTTAAAACATCCCAGTTAAAAATATATACTCCCATAGAAGCAAGTGTGCCTTTAGGAATTTGAGGCTTTTCATAGAATTCTTTTATTCTATAAGAAGAGTCAGTTTTTAAAATTCCAAAACGATGGGATTCCGCTATTGGCACTTTAACGACGGAAATGGTTGCCTCGGCTTCTTTTTCAATATGAAACTTTAGCATTTTGTTATAATCCATCTGATAAATATGATCGCCTGATAGTATAATGACATATTTGGGTTGATGGGTATCTAGGAATTCAATATTTTGGTATACTGCATCCGCAGTTCCCTGGTACCAATTTTTGCCATCTCGTGTCTCGTAAGGCGGTAATATGCTTACCTCCCCATTTGGCCTGTTTAGTCCCCATGCTTCTCCATTACCGATATAGGAATTTAAAAAGAGTGGTCTATACTGCGTCAAAACTCCAATAACATTGATTCTTGAATTCCTGCAATTGCTTAAGCTAAAGTCAATCAGCTTATATTTCCCCCCAAAAGCAACAGCAGGTTTCGCAGTGTTATCTGTAAGGTTCCCCAATCGCTCTCCCTTTCCACCGGCAAGAAGCATCGCTACAATTTCAGTGTTTAGCATTCTCATTAATCTCCCTTTCATATAAGTCTTTGCTATTAATGGCTTCGTAAAAAATCTTTTTTGAGCAAATATAAAAGTGATACCATTTTATTTTTGCCCCAATTACTATAAATGTATGCCGAAGCATCCTCAATTATATTATTTTTTATGAGTCAAAAATATGCGTCCTTGCAGAGGTTTTATTAATATTTTTTTCTCCAATACTTTTTTTTCTTCTTCTTCCAATAAATCTATCATTTCTATCTGTTCATCCATAAAATCTCCAACAGATATATCATATGTTTTATTTTGATTTCTGTTAAAAATACATATCGCTTTTTGATGGTCTTTTATGCGAATAAATCCCAATAAATCTTCGCTGCACTGAAATTCAGACCAATCGCCTTGAATAAATATATTATATTTTTTTCGAATATGTGTTATTTTTTTATACCATTTTAATAATTCATCGTTCTCCTTACCCCAAGGATATGTCCCTCTATTGTAAGGATCTGCATAACCTTCCATGCCTGCTTCGTCTCCATAATAGATACACGGCACGCCTGGAAAAGTCATTTGAATTAAAGCCAGAAGCTTTAAGCGTCTAATAGCAAGTTGTTTTTTTTCAGGGGACAGTTTGTATTTTTCCTGTTCTTCGGGAGATAAACTCTGTGCAGGCTCTGCTTCTCCTAATATGGTTAATATTCTTTCCACGTCATGCGTCCCTAACAAATTAATATTGGAATAAAATATTTCTTTGGGATAGTTTTCAAATTGGTTCATGAATTTGTGCATGGCTTTTTGTCCGCTAATATGTCCCAGTGCAAAATCGATGACAATGGTTCTAAACGGGTAATTCATAATAGAGTCTAATTCATCTCCCCATAGATATTCTCTTAAGGACCCATAACTCACTTTATTGGATGCATCCTCCCATACTTCTCCAATTAACACGGACTCTTCTCCGGCGGCTTTCATATTTTTTTTAAGCTGTTTAATAAATGCATCGGGCAATTCATCCGCAACATCTAAACGCCATCCTTCTGCACCTTTTTTTACCCAATACTGAATAACACCATCTTGTCCATAAATAAAATCTTGGTAAGAAGGCTCCATTTCATTTACATTAGGAAGTGTCCCCACGCCCCACCATGATTCATATTCCTCCGGATGGTTAACAAATTTAAACCAACTGAAATACTTTGAATCCTTTGACTGATATGCACCTAACTCAGGATATCTGCCATCCTTATTAAAATATATACTGTCACTACCCGTATGACTGAAAACACCGTCTAGTATAAATCGAATACCGTTTTCTTTTCCTTTTACCATTAACTCTTGAAAGTCTTTCATACTGCCAAACATTGGATCCACTTTCTTATAGTCTCCTGTATCATATTTATGATTACTGGAGGCTTCAAAAACAGGATTCAGATAAACGACACCTATCCCCAGGGATTTTAGATAAGGTAATTTTTTTATGATGCCTTGTAAATTGCCTCCAAAAAAGTCCCATCTCACCACTCTGCCTTTTTTATCTTTAATATAATAAGGCGTATCGTACCAATTTCCGTGAATTAAGCTGCCGCTTTTTGGCGCTAACACTTTTTGATCTTCATTACCATTTAAAAAACGGTCTACAAAAATTTGATACATGATAGCGTCTTTATACCATTCCGGTATCTTTATTTTCTTATGCACTGTTATCTGATAGGAGGGCGTATCTTTTTCTGTTATAACACCTTGACCTCCTAATTTTTCCCAATTGTTTCCGTAGAAAAAAGTTTGATCATTCAATTTTATCTCAAAATGATACCAAACAATACCCGGGTCATCCGATGCCTGATAAAGAACATGGTAAACAGCCGTTTCTTCGTCTCGGCTTTCTTCCTGCATATTAAAGCATTTGACATTATGATTGATATAAGTATGCAGTACAGCTTCTACTTGGTCGTTTTGACAGCATGATACTTTTAACCGCAAGTGAACCTGTGCGCTGCAAATTACAGCGCCAAAGGGTTCTCTGTAAAATAGGTCATGTGAGTTGTGCATGATGTTATACATGGAATCCTTACACATCCTTTTTCTTAAAAATCAATCCTGCAAATGAAGGCAATTTAAACTCAATGGAATAAGGCTGACCGTGCATAGAAATATCATCTGCTTCATACTCTTTAAGATGAACATTTCCAGTACCGCCATAAGCTTCTTCATCTCCATTAAATATTAGATCATATTTTTGTTTAATGGGCACACCAATTCTATAACGATCATAGTATACCGGAGAAAAATTAATCACAGTGATACAAGACGCGCCGTTTTTACTTTTTCTAATAAAAGAAATAATTTTCTGTTCATTGTTGTCAGCATCAATCCATTGAAAGCCATCCCAAGAATGGTCATTTTCCCATAGAGAATTTTCCTTCAAATAAAATTTATTTAATGCCTTAACAAAGCATTGAATTTTTTTATGCATATCAAAATTTAGTATACCCCAATCTAATGAACTATAGTACCGCCATTCAATAAATTGAGCAAATTCACATCCCATAAAAGTCAGCTTTTTCCCAGGATGTGTCATCAGATAGCAGTAAAATGCCCTTAGGTTCGCAAATTTCTGCCAATAATCCCCAGGCATTTTGTCTATTAAAGATTTTTTCCCATGAACCACTTCATCATGAGATATGGCTAAAATAAAATTTTCTGAAAACGCATACATAAATGAAAAAGTAATTAAATTATGGTGGTATTTCCGATACTCAGGGTCCATTTCCATATACCTTAAAATGTCGTTCATCCACCCCATATTCCATTTATAGTTATATCCCAACCCGCCTTTATCAGTGGGCCACGTTACCATAGGCCAGGATGTAGCTTCTTCTGCAGCCATGATAACATTTGGAAAATATTTAAAAACAGCAGCATTTAATTGCTTCATAAATTCTTCGGCATCCAAATCACCATTCCCGCCGTATTGATTGGGTTCCCATTCGCCTTCCTCTTTACCGTAGCTTAAATAAAGCATACTGGATACCCCATCAATCCTGAGTCCATCAATATGGTATCGGTCAAAAAGAAACACTGCATTGGAAATCAAATAGCTGATGACCTCGCTCTTTGAAAAGTCAAATTTATAGGTGCCCCACTCTCTATGCTGTTCTTTTTCATACAATGTATTCCCATCGAATCGACATAAGCCATCGGCATCCGGACAAAAATGGCCCGGAACCCAATCAAATATGACACCGATATCATTAACATGGCACTGATCAATAAAATCCATTAATTGTTTGGGTTCTCCATACCTGCTGGTCATTGAATAGTATCCGGAGCATTGGTATCCCCAAGATCCATCAAAAGGATGTTCTAACACCGGTAATAGCTCAATATGAGTATATCCCATTTCTTTAACATATGGAATCAGTTCTTTTGTCAATTGCTCATATGTATATTCAGAACCGTCCGGATTCCTTTTCCATGAACCCAAATGTACTTCATAAATGTTTAACGGACGATCGTATAACGGTGTTTCATTTCGCTTTTTCATCCATGTACCATCTTGCCATTTAAAATGATCCAGCTCGTAAACAACGGATGCCGTATTAGGTCTTACTTCGGTGTAAAAAGCATATGGATCGGATTTTATAATACTTTGATTATCCTGAGAAATAATTTGATATTTATATAAACTCCCTTCATGAATAGAAGGTATAAAAATACTCCATATTCCCCCGTCACTTATTTTTTCCATTGGATGCTCTGTCCCATTCCACCCATTAAAATCGCCGATTACAGATACCTGCCTGGCATGTGGTGCCCAAACTGTAAAACGAGCACCTTTTTCGTTTTTTTCTTCGGTTAAATGTGCCCCCATCATTTCATAGCTATAGAAGTATTTCCCTGTATGAAATAGATAAATGTTTTCTTCATTTAAAAAACTGTTTTTCATCGTACCCTCCAAGACAAGCTAACTTTATCAATATATATAAATTATTCATAATCTCTATTTTTCATTCATTCTTTTTATATTTTTTATAAAAATCCCAACTGAAAAAACTCCGGTAAATAACCGGGGTCTGTTGAATAGACTGCTTCTTGCGGTTGTCTTATTATGGTCATTTATTTAATATTATAATTGCCATAAACGTTAATAAGGAAACATAACATAAAGGGATATTTGTAAAAACAGGACAAACATTTTTTCCTATCAATTGATTATAAGAAAACCATACAGCAAGAATCAATCCCAAACTTGTCCCGATACCAAAGATATATTTGTTATTTAAGATTACTGAACCTAATACCAATAAAAAGCTCAATAAAACAATATAACATGCGGGAATGTCAAATACTCTGGGACAATAATTTGAAAGTGATATCTCTTTATATACAAGGATTATAGAGGCTATTACGCCAAGTGATGCGAGCATTAAGGTAAAGTGTTTTTTCTTTTTCATCATTAATTCCTTTCAAGGGACAAACTATTTACGTTGTTGTCTAATTCAATTTTATCTTATCCTAAAGATTTACTAAAGCAACACTGACAAAATATAAAAAAACTACAGTGAATCACTGCAGTTCTTTGATTAGTGTTTAATTGGATTGTCGATTTTTTATGATTTTTAATATTAGTATGACTGCCAGCAATAATAATGAAACATAACTTAGTGGAATACTATCGGAGACAGGACATATTTTATTTCCTGCCCATACATCATATGAAGACCTTGCTGCAAGAAATAGTCCTAAGATTCCTCCAAGCCCAAAAATTAATGATTTTTTTAGAAACATTGAAACCAGTATTAGTACATAGGCTAACAACATAAGATAGTACCCTGGAAGATTCAATAAATTAATGTCAAAATTTGAAGATAATATGTGTTTAAACGTAGGTATCAAAAATATTATGGCTCCAAGTGATGCAGGAATGAATTCAAAATGAGCATTTTTAAACTTCATTTTATTCCTCTCTTTACCCTTTCGATATTAAGAGTGATTATTATTAAAGAAATCTTTTATTTGCTGTGCAGCTTTTAAGTTCATTGTATCTACTTTGTTCAGTTCTTCTACAGAAGCTTCTTTAATTTTTTGAATGGAACCAAAATGTTTCAACAAAGCCATTTTTCTTTTCCCACCAATACCTTCAATATCATCTAATATAGATGCTTTAAGAGATTTTTCTCTTAGGCTTCTATGATAAGTAATGGCAAATCGATGCACCTCTTCTTGTATTTCAGATATAAACACTCTCATATCTCTATTCTCATTTAAAGCGTATTCCATATCCTTATAAATTATACCTCTTGTTTTATGCTTATTGTCTTTTACCATACCTGCCGCAGGGACATGTATGCCGAGAGCGTTCAGTACATCTTTTACTGCTTTTACCTGTTTTTCTCCTCCATCAATCAATAAGAGATCCGGCTTTTTCTTAAAGCTGTTATCTTGATTTTCACTATTTTTCGTCTCATCAACGATTTTATTAAAACGCCTATATATGATTTCTTGCAAACTTCCATAATCGTTTGGTCCTTCTATGGTCTTTATTTTAAATCTTCTGTAATCACTTTTCTTAGGTTTTCCGTCTTCAAAAACAACCATTGACCCAACAGAGTCTATGCCGCTGGTATTGGATATGTCATAGGCCTCTATTCTTCTTGGCAGATTGTCCAACTTCAAATAATCCATTAAAGATAATAATGCGTGTTGTGCTTTCTGTTTTTCTTTTTTCGCTTTCTCATCTAGGATTTCTGTTACTTCTATAACATTTTTAATTACCATATCCAGCAGTGCTTTCTTCTCCCCTCTTTGAGGTTTGTGGATACTCACTTTGTTCCCTTTGGTTTGAGTCAATAATTGCTCTATAACAATTTTATCTTTTGGCATATCGCTAATAATAATTTCTTTAGGAATATACGCTGATTGTGAGTAAAACTGTTTTATAAAAGCATCCACTATTTCTTCTAAAGGATCATCTATAGAAGCTTGTACCATATAGTTTTCTCTTCCTGTTAATTTCCCTTGACGAATAAAGAAAACCATTGCATGGCATTGTTCTTCACCTCTTGATACCGCAATAGCATCCATATCTAGTGGCGCAGCTAAAACAACTTTCTGCTTTTCCATTAATGCTTGTATGGCATTAATAGAATCTCTATATTCTGCTGCTCCTTCAAAATCCATTTTTTCTGCCGCTTCCATCATTTTATGATTTAAAGATTTTATAATTTTTTCACTCTTGCCTTGAAATAATCCTACGATTTCATCAATTATTTTGCCATATTCTGTTGCGTCAATATGATTGAGGCAAATACCGTAACATTGACCGATATGATAATTTAAACAAACCTTATGATTTTGTGTGAATCTTGTTTTCGAACATTTTTTCAAAGCGTATATTTTATTCAATAAATCCAATGTATGATTAACAGACCCTACATCCGTGTATGGTCCAAAATATTTTGCGCCATCCTTTAATACTTGTCGTGTTTTTATTATTCTTGGAAATTTCTCATCAACCGTTATTTTAATATAGGGAAAGCTTTTATCGTCTCTCAATAAGACATTGTATTTAGGCTGATTCTTTTTAATTAGGTTGCTTTCTAATATAAGTGCTTCTATTTCAGAGTCCGTAATTATATATTCAAACTCTGCAATATTAGCGACCATAGCACGAACCTTTGGCAGTTGGTTTTTGGAAGATTGAAAATACTGCCTTACTCGGTTCTTTAATGAAATAGCCTTGCCCACATAAATAACAACACCATATTCATTTTTCATAAGATAAACCCCAGGTTTATCCGGCAATTTTTTAAGTTGTTCTTTTATATTAAACAATTGACTCACCTTTCTGTCACATGTTGTCAGGTGTGAAAAAATAAAAGTCGGGTACCGGGACCCGACATTACAATCACCGATTATTATTCTTGATTTTCTATAGTTAGATATTCTTTGTTATTAACCAGTTCTTCGGCCACATTGTTTGTAAAGGTACAATTAACTGCTTTTATGTCTTGACTGTTAGAGATAGAAAATACGCTGTTTTCACCATAGGATTGTTCATTGTTATCAGATATTTCTACCTTTTCAAAAGCAACACCTGTACAAGTATCAATACGCACTACATTTTGACCGTTTCTCTTAAAGGCACAGTTTTTAAAAGTGACGTTTTCATCTTTACCCAGACTGACAGCAAAAGTATTACAGTCGGAAATCAGTGTATTGGCGATTGTTATATCTTGTGATCCTCTGGCTTCTAACCCCCAATATCCGCATCCAAAAAGGATACATTCATTTAATGTAAACCCTTTACAATCACCTATCTCAATAACGCCTCCTTTGCAGTAAGGCTGTAAATGACCGATTCTCAGGTTACAGAAGGAAACATTATTACAATCATATAGTGTGAAAACTTCACCATATGCTTCACTCATTACAGTAACAGGTTCTTCTCCGGTTCCTACAATCACTAGATTTTCGATATTATTAAATCTCACTTCACCATAATCAATATTAACATTGCCGCTTGTATAGCTATATGGCAGTAAATAGACACCCGGTTCTAAGTAAATGGTGGTATTCGATGCAATGGCATTCATGAGCTCTTCACCATTTTTTACGGTGATTTGCTTTTCATTTTGATGGATATCAATATTTTCTTTGGTTTCCATTAAAGCTTTAAAGTCCTCTAACTGCTTTTCTTGTTCAGCAAGCGCATTATAGACTTCTTCATTTAAGTATGGTTCAAATCCTTTTTCTTTTAGGTATTGATCCAGCTCCAGACTGTATAAAAAGTAGTTATTTTTTAAGAAAGTATACACAGAATTAACCAGTTCATGATAAGAAGAATCTTTATGCTCATCAATGAATTTTTCATAGCTGTTTATATATTCATTCCCTAATTTACCTACTTGGGACAAATCAGAATAGACCCATGATCCTCCTGGAACAATATATATATTCAATAAAAATTCGGCTTCTTCTTCTGCCCACTTGGCTTGCTCAGTACTTGAATATTTTTTACTAAACGCTTCCAGTGACATCAATTGATTGACCAATTCATCTAAACTAATACATAAATAACCTTCACAGATAATGGGTTGAGAGCCGTAATACCAATCCTTCAATTCAAGGTATTCCTTCATATGATCGGATACCACATCCACAAACTGATCATAAATAAATCCCTTTTGGTGTGTAAAGTAATACATGCCTTCGGTGGAGGAGACTGAGATACCATTTTCGTATAGGACTACTGCTTTCGCCCTAAGTGAAGGATCTTCAAAGTCACTAAGCATATCAATATTAACGCTGTAATCACTTTCATCAAAAACGTAAATTCTATCAATTTCTTCATATGATAAGTATTGACCTATATCCGTACTATTGAATTCATTAATGACATCTTCATAATACTGAATGAACTTTGTAACAATACTTTCTGAGTCTGCCATCTCTTGTGAAAGTAAGTATGTGATTTCCTTAGCAGTTGAAATGCTTTTAAAGTCGTTCCAAGGCAATTGTTTAATCATATCGTCGTATTTTTTTTCTATGTTTTTATCGGTTAAATCTTTTTCAGACATTAGCCATTGTTTGGTGTCGGCAATAAGGGCTTTATAAAAACTATCCTCTAACTTATAGAATTGGTCAAGATTATTCTCTGGATTGACGTACCTTCTAATATGGTAGTTTTCAGGTATTTTACTGGTTTTAGATAACCATATTTCAAAATTATAAGGTTCCGGTTCATTTGGATAAGTAAACGTTTGTGATACAATACCCTTTCCTACTTCATAAGTTGTTATAACCTTATAGTCTTTGTAAATTTTGTTCTCATCCTGTGGCGTTAATTCAGTGGTAATAGTAGTATCTGTTATCTCAGTAATTGTTGTTTTAGCTGTCATATTACCGTAAGCACCCATAAGCTGATCGTACCAAAATCCGGTCCATTCATGCCCTTCTTTTAGAGGCGCCTTTAACAGGGGAATCCATTCATCTGAAAACGCTAAATCTATTCCCGAGTCAAACACTTTTATTTTCTTTAAAAATGAAGTATCGCCTGCTTCTCCGCCTGAAGGGTCGTCTACTTCACCTTCCATAAATATATATGTAGCAATTTCATTACGGTTTTCTTGAATGTCTACTATGGTTCTATAATCTCCATAATCTAGTGTCCCATCATAGTAACATGTAAAATCTTTTTCCATTGGAAACAGCTGAGATAGTTCAAACGCCGCTTCTTTTCCTAATGTCTCAACCTCTTCCTCAGGTTGAGTATCCTGGCATCCTGCTCCAATCATTATCATCATAGCCATTAGCAATATCAACCACAGCTTCTTCATATTTTCTCTCCTTGCTATTTAGCCGGTATCCTGTATAGAAACACAGCTATTACGTAGTATACAATATAGGCATACATATTCCCTATATGCTTGGTTAATTATATCATAAAATTGCGTTCTAAATATGATGCGTTTTAACTTCATAGCAAGATAAAAAATCTCAAAGGCGTTTACCCATTGAGATTTTTTAACATTAAAAATGAATAATCAAATCATAAGTCTATGAACATTCATCGCATATACCGTTAATAAAAACGTCACGTTGGTTTATTTTAAAATCATTGAATTTTTTTGGTATCAAATCGTCCATATCCACTTCAAAATCGTAAATTTTTCCACACTCAGTACATTTAAAATGTCCGTGATCTTTTATTTGGGCATCGTACCTGGTTTCATTCTCTTCTATAGCAACCACACGAGCTAAATTTGAACTTACAAACAGATCTAATACATTATAGACCGTCGTTTTTGAAAGACTTGGTATTGTCTTTTTTAACGCTGTATAAATCTCATCAATTGTAGGATGACATTTATTTTCTAATAGATATTGTAAGATTTCAATTCTAATATAAGAAGGTCTTATATTATGCTTAATCAGCTTTTCCGTTATATGATTCATTTTCACAACCCCTTAAAAAATATTATAATAATTTCAATAATTGTAATCATTACAACAAATATATCCTATAAATCTTCTTTTGTCAATCCATTTACTAAAAAACAGGTGATATGATTACCACCTGTTTAGATTTTTTTATTTTTTTGTGTTTCATCATAGCTATTTTTACGTATCTTTGCACCATTTCTTACAAAAGTTCGCTTTTTTTCGACATAATACTTGATGAGATCCGCACTCAGGACAAATCCCTTTATCGGTTTTAACGCTAATGGTATAAGTGGTCCCACAATCTGCGCACTTGAACCTGCAATAAGCAGTAGTATAGTGTCCACCGCTAATTCGAATGGCTTTTCCTTCTGTTAATGCCACAGCTACCTTATTTCTTGCATTATCAATAATATTTTGAAAAGTCTGTCTTGAAACCTTCATTTTTTCTGCACACGCTTCTTGATTCAAACCTCCAATATCTTTAAGTCTCATCGCTTCCAATTCTTCAACCTTAAGTATCACTTCTTCAATCTCACATTTTGGCTTTCCTAAGGGAGAAAAGTAAGTGTCTTCAGGAAAAAACTCTACATGTCTGTATTTGGTTGGTCTTGGCATGTTTTATCCTCCCTGCACTGTTTACACAGCCCTTCCAACATGATATTGGTATCATATATTTCAAAATCTTTACTTGCTTCTACCTTACGATTCAGTTTTAAATACTCTACATCCAAGCTCCTATCATTCATGTCTATAATATGATTGCATTTACTGCATTTCAAATGAATGTGCAAAGGCTTGCCGCTGAATATCTTCAACTCATAGTAGGTAACTCCGTCTACATTAATTTCTTTAACAATACCAAGTTCTTCAAAAATCTTTAAATTCCTATATACCGTTGCAAGTCCAACTCGTTTGCCATGTACAAGCTTATATATTTGTTTAACCGTTAGATGAGTATTGGATTGAATAACCGCTTTCAATACCAACTGTTTTTGGGTGGTAAAGCGATATCCGTTTTTTTCAAGCAGGCTATTATATGGCATTAACACCTTATCCATAAAACCATTCCTTTATCAATTATTCGTTACAATGTCCTTCATACTGGTGCTCCGTACATATGCTTCCTTTTGATTGTAATCCACCTTTTAAATATTTGTCAACTGCTTGGTCACACGAACCTTGAACACCAAATACAACATCAATATTATTTTCTTTAAACAGTTGTTGGGCAGTCTCACCCATTCCACCGGCGATAATGACATTAACGCCTAAATCACTTAAAAATACAGGTAAAAACCCCGGACGATGCCCCGGACTTGCTTTGGATTCATGATTGATCACTTTTCCTTTTTCAACATCGTACATCTCAAATACTTCACAACGTCCAAAATGACTGCTTATTATTTTGTTTTCACTAGCAACAGCTATTCTCATTTTTTTTCCTCCCTAAATTATATTTATTTTATCATGTAAGACAATTTTTAATGCTTTCCACATTTTAAATATGGCTTTATACGCTTCACTTTCTTTATATTTAGTTATTGGGGTTAGTTCATTAATGGATTGCATTACCGTATCATCATAAGGGATCCTGCCTACCAGGCTTATGGCCTGCTTTTGAATAAATGCTTCTATGGTTTGAGTCAATTTTTCATTGATATCGCATTTGTTCACACATACCATAGTTAGAACACCAAAATGCCGGCAAAGCTTCACAACTCTTTCCAGATCTTTTAATCCGGACTGAGTTGGTTCTGTTACGACCAAAACTGCATCACAACCTGTAATAGATGAAATAACAGGACATCCTATTCCCGGTGAAGCATCGATAATGGTCATCGTATCTTTATGGCTGTATCCTTTCCCATTCTTTCTTAATTGGGTAATCAGCTTTCCTGATCCATCACTTCCTACTGCCATTTGTGCTCTGGATATAACCCCTTCATCTATCTGAGTGATATAAGCATCTGCTACTTTTTCATCCAATAATGTTATTGCATTTTCCGGACAAACCAACGTGCAGGCACCACAGCCTTCACAAAAATATGGGTTAATTTCATATTCTCTAATTGCTTCGAATCTGCAAACAGATTCACATTTCCCACACCGAATACATTGCGTACTATCTATCTCGGCTTTTTTCCCACCATAAAAATCTTCTTGACATATATCTATACCATTGTAGAAGAGGTAAAAATTTGGAGCATCTACATCACAATCCACTCTTATTACATTGTTCTCGAGTTCCGAAAGTGCTGTAGCAATAGTTGTTTTTCCTGTCCCGCCTTTTCCGCTTAGTATCGCTAACTCCATTATAACACCTCTTTCAGATTTTGAGAAATATTATCAAAAACATTCTTATATTTTGTAAAATCATAAAGTATTGCACCTTTAGAATAAATGTGGGCAATTTCCTTACTATATGGAATGGTTCCCAATACATCCATCTTATTCTCCTGGCAATATTGTCTAATCATGTTGTTTTGACCATCATCCTTATTGATGATGATTCCAAAAGGTATATGAAACATCTTTACCAGCTCAACAGCCATTTTCAAATCGTGCAGCCCAAATAATGTTGGTTCTGTGACAAGGACCGCACCATCCGTATGTTTTAACGTATGGACAACATTGCAAGATGTTCCAGGTGAACAATCTATTATGTTGAGTGCTTTGGGAACTTGTTTCATCAATTTTCTTATAACAGGTCCGGCCATTGGCTCCCCAATATTCAGAATTCCTGCCATACAAGGGGTTTCTTTTGATTTACCTTTTTCTATTATACCGGTTTCTCTCAACTCATAATGCAATGCATCAAACTTGCAAGCAATTTCGCAAGCGCCGCAGCTATGACAAAGATTGGAAAAAATAACAATATCCTTTTGAATGTTCAATAAAGCATTGAATTGACAAGCTTCAATACATTTTAAACACAATGTACAGTTATCAGTATTGACGAAAGGGGTTTCAACCTTAACCGGATGTTGTTCTTCAATATTGGGATTTAAGAAAAGAAACCCATTAGGCTCTTCAACGTCACAATCCACATAATTTGCCTTTAATGCTTTGGCAAGGTTAACGGATACGGTTGTTTTTCCGGTTCCCCCTTTCCCACTTAATACTGCAATATTCAATGTCTTCTCCTCCTTTAAGACATGCCTTGATGTGAAGGTCCTGCCAGTACAAGTTCTTTAAGCTCATTTTTTTCCAGTTTTTCTATGGCATGCCTTACTGAACCTGATTCACATTGATATGCTTTTATCCTGGCTTTTTCGAAGATCATAAATGCATTAGGTCCTAAATTGCCTGTAATCACAACGTCTACTTTTTTGTCCAGCAATTGTTGTGCTGATGCAATACCGGCACCGCCTTTAGCTGTTTTTCCTTCATTTTCAATGGCTATGGTTTCTTTAGATTCTGTGTCATAGATTTGAAAGTAATCGCATCTGCCAAATCTCCTATCCAATAAATCTTTGCCTTCTGTTCCTACAGATGAAATACCAATTTTCATGAGTTAACTCCTTTCCCAAGTCACTTTCCTTACTTTTGCAGTGACTTTATTACATTTTCTGTTATAGGACCAAATAGTTCATCCACATTTTCTAATTTGCCATTATTATTGGCCAAGTTAGAGATGCTGCTTATCATCGGTAATTCACCGAAAAGCGTTAAGTTCATTTCTCTTAAAAATGCTTCAGTTTTATCTGCATCAAATAGTTTAATTTTTTTGTTGCAGTCAGGACATTGAATATAGCTCATATTTTCAACAACTCCAAGGACTTCTATATTCAATGCTTTTGCCATATTAACTGCTTTTGAAACAATCATTGAAACCAAATCTTGAGGTACTGATACCATCACCAATCCCGTAATAGGGATTGACTGCATCACGGTTAGTGCTACATCCCCTGTACCCGGAGGCATATCAATAATAAGATAATCCAATTGGTCCCAAATAACTTGAGTCCAAAATTGCTTAACTGCACCGGATACAATAGGTCCTCTCCAAATTACCGGTTGATTTTCATCTTCCATTAATAGGTTTAGAGACATAACTTTAATACCGTCTTCGGTCTCAACAGGATGCATGCAATCTTCTGTTGCAGCAGGTTTTTTTTGACTAACACCCAATAATCTTGGTATACTTGGTCCTGTGATGTCTGAATCCAAAATACCTACTTTGTATCCTTTTGTTTTAAGTTGTTTGGCAAGAAGTGCCGATACGGTAGATTTTCCTACTCCGCCTTTCCCGCTCATAACACCGATAACATTTTTCACGTGATTCATGGGATTATTTTCTATCATGCACTGTGATTTATCTTCCTGAGAGCATGATGAATTGCTTGGACATGAATTACATTCTGACATATCTTTCACCTCATATATTATTAGCATTTGCCAATAACATCTTATATCTAATTTTAGTTATTGTCAAATGCCAATAACTAATTTGTCAAAAAAATTGTGGGTTAGGCACAAAAGCCCAACCCACAAAACATACAATCATCTCTATATTGAATAAATATCCGAAAACTCTATTCGTATATTTTCTACATAGCTGTCCATTTCATTATATAAATATTCTTGATAACAAGTATCTTTTACAGTAGTGATAGGAAGCTTTACGGTAAACTCACTACCTTTTCCGTATTCACTATATACTGCTATCTTTCCTCCATGCATATCTACTAATGACCGTATTAAGGATAAACCAATACCGCTTCCCTCATGTTTACGGGTAAAAGATTTATCACTTTGCATAAATCGGCTGAATATTAATTCTTTATGTTGCTCAGGAATCCCAATACCGGTATCTTTAACAGATATGACTATATTTTTCCCATCTTTATGGATATTCACCTCAATATGTCCATTGGCTTTAGTAAATTTTACGGAATTAGATAACAGGTTTAACATAATTCTCTCGATTTTATCCGGATCACATGCCATGATACACTCTTTAATATTGGTATTAAAATACAGCCTAATATTTTTATTTTTTATATAATCAGCAACAGAATGTGTAATGTCTCGTATGATTTTAACAATATCACAATTCATCAATTTTAAATCCAGATATCCTGAATCAATTTTAGTGATGTCTAAAAAGTTATTAATTAATCTTAATAGACGAAAACAATTTTGCTTTATAATTTTATTGTATCGATTATGGCTTTTTCCTTTTACCGCTTCATCATATTCGATGAGCTGTAATGTGCTAAAAATTAGATTAAGGGGTGTTCTCAGCTCATGAGAGATATTGGCAAAAAACTCTGTTCTGAGCGTATTGTATTCCTGCTCGCTTTTTCGTAATTTCTCTTCCTCTTCAATTTTTCTCTGCAATTCTTCTGCTTTTTTCCTCTCAGATGTCTCTCTAACAATAGATAAAATTAATTGACTGTCCTTTTTTAGAGAAATAGAATTCACCTCAACATCAACAAGTTGGTGGTTTGCGTCAATAAGCTTGTACTCACTGACTACCATACTTTCTCCAGCTAAAATTCTTTTATATTTTTTTCTTGCCTCATTAACATAATCCGGATGGAATAAATCGAATATTGTTTTATTAAATAATTCTTTTCTATTTTCGTACCCGAGTATCTTTGCAAAAGCACTGTTACAAAACATAATTTTAGCTGAATTGGACACTGCGATACCATAAGGCGATAAGTTCACTAATTTTCTATGCTGTTCCTCAAGGTCTTCTAAGTACGCTTCCAGCTGCTTTCTTTGGATTATATCCAATTCAATCTCCAGATTCTTGTTTTTTATTTCTTCTAATAAAAAATTTTCGTTTGTTTTTAACTTTGTAATATCAGTCCCAACCGACAAAAATTCTACAATTTCTCCTGCTTCATTAAAATACGCATGGTTACTCCATCGATGGTATACGATTTTTCCATTAGGGAGTGTGACTTGATGTTCGTGGGTATAAATGGGTTTCTCCACAGAAACTTCTTTGAACATATTGGAAAACTGTTCATGGTATGCATCAGGTATATACACCATAAATGAAGTGCCCACTAATTCATCAAATGTTCCTTCAAAATAATCACAATATGCTTGATTAACAAATGTAATCGTCGTATCGGGCAAAGATTTACAGATAAGATTGGTTTGTTTCTCTACAATTTTTTTATATTCTGCATCGTTCATAGTATATTTTTGTTTTTGAATTTTTTGTTCTGTAATATCTTCAGCTGTACAAATAACATATTTTACATTTTGAGCCTCATCACATACAGGCTTTCTCTGTATTTGTAAGCATCTATATTTTATGTCTTTATTGGATACCCAAGTTTCAATAGACGTATTCATTTTATGTTTGAATACTTCTTTATTATCACGAATGAGTCTATGTGCTTCATTTTTATTAAATAAATCTACTATTTTTTTGTTCTCTACTTCTTCTTTTTTTTTCCCTAAGAAATCTGCATGTGTTTTGTTAATACATCTGTAAGTCTCAGGATCTTTCAATATACATACTTGTTGATTTAACTCATCCAAAATATCCCACTGATCTTCATTAATCTTCATATTTAATTTACAAACCCCTCATAGCCTTTTTAAAATATTATATCGCATAAGTATGCTAAAAAATGTCGAATTCTCTTATGTCCCTTCCCTTTTATCCTTTTTTTGGTGAAGACCGTATTTTCTAATGATAAAAAAGAAAAAGAGCCCGATTCTTGGGCTTTTTTATCAATTTTCACCGGCTTTAAAATTATTCAACAATTTCTTTTAACGCTATACTTAACTTCTCCATTTCTTCATCTGTTCCAATGGATATTCTTAGATATTGATTAATTTTTGGTTTGTTAAAATAGCGGACTAAGATGCCTTTTTCTTTAAGCTTTTCAAAGATATCTTTGGCATCTATGGTTTTATGGCTTGCAAAAATGAAGTTTGCTTTTGAATCCAGCACATCAAAGCATAATTTCGACAACGCTTTAACGGACTGTTCTCTAGTTTTTATGATCTTACTTTTTGTTTCATTAAAGTATGTAATGTCTTCTAAAGCTGCTTTAGCACCAACTTGAGCCAAAGCATCTAAGGTGTAGGAATTGAAAGAGTTTTTAACTCGATTTAATCCATCTATCAGCACTTCATTTCCTAAAGCAAATCCAACTCTCAGCCCTGCCAAAGACCATGATTTGGACAAGGTTTGTATCACAAGCAAATTGGGGTATCTGTCCACTAGTTTGACACTTGACAGCCCTCCGAAATCAACATATGCTTCATCAATAACAACAACATTGTTAGGATTTTTTTTCAAAATTTCTTCAATACGGTCCAACTCTAAGTACTTTCCTGTAGGTGCATTGGGGTTTGGTAATAAGATGGAACCATCCCTATTTAAATAATCTTTTATATCTATATCAAAATGACCTTTCAATGATTTATTTTCGTATTCAACGCCGAATAGTTTAGAATATACAGGGTAAAAGCTATACGTTATGTCAGGAAAAAATAATTTTTTGTCCATAAAAAATGCAGGAAAGCAAAATGCCAAAACTTCATCTGATCCATTTCCTACAAATATTTGATCTTTTTTCAGCCCATAATATTCAGCTGCCGTTTCTCTTAAAGCAGAACATTCTGGGTCAGGATATAGTTTTAGATCATCGTTAACTTGCTTAATGGCTTCTAAAACTTTTGGAGATGGGGGATAGGGATTCTCATTTGTATTTAATTTTATATACTTTTTATCTTTAGGTTGTTCTCCCGGTACATAAGGTTCTATTTCCTGTACCAGCTTTGAAAAAAAACGATTCATTTTGCCTCCATGTGATATATTGTGGTTGATTGCCAAGCCACATACTACCTATTTTTTTCTTTCATTATAGCGGTTTCAATAAAATTTTTCAATCTGTTGAAATATATCAATATTAAAATTACCGTCTCATTCTTCTAAAATAACATGTTCCGAATCTCTTTTTTCCAGAGTTATGACACAAACAGCAAATATGACAATAGCGCCTCCTATGATCTGCAGCAATGTAATCCTTTCATGCAGGATAAAAAAGCTTGAAATTACCGTTACGACCGGTAAGAAGTTAACAAATAAGGTAGTAGTTGTTACACCTAATTGATTCAGAGCAAAAACATATAAAAAATATGCGATGGCTGAACAAAATATCCCTAAATATAACACATTTAATACAATGGTTTTAGACAAAACAGCGCCACTTGGAAAATGAAATATTGCAAAAGGTGCTAACGCAGCAGTTCCAAAAAGAAGTTGAAAAAAAGTAATGGTAAGTCCTGAATAATTCTCATACAAGGGCTTGGTTATGAAATTATATGTGACCCATGACAATGCTGCAAAAAACATAAATATATAGCCAATTATATGTCCGGAAAATTCACTTCCACTCATATTTCCGGTTATAATTAAGAATACGCCTAAAACTGATAATACAACGCTAATCATTTTTTTCACCGTAAATTTATTTTTGTGGATAATCCGTTCCCCTATAAGCGAAAAAATAGGGATTGAAGCGATAATCATAGATGCCGACGATGCAGATATGAGTTTTATGCCATTGTTCTCAAAAAAAGCATACAACGCTACACCTGTAAGCCCGGCACAAGCTACTCTTGGGATATCTTTTTTAAGAATTTTAACTTCTTTTTCTTTTATTTTCAGTATGATAAACAGAACCGCTAAACCAATCAAAAAACGGCTAAAAATCAAAGCCAAAGGCGTTAATGCACTTAGAGCTACTTTTGCACTTAGATATGACATTCCCCAAAAAATACTGGCTGTAACAATGGCAGCATAGACTAGTATGTTATTTTTCAATTTTTTGCATCTCCTTTAGTTCCTAGTTTTTATTGTATAATACATAAAGGCTTTGATAATTCACCTCTAATATTTTCTGTCATATATTTTTTAATTTCTTCAATAGATAACCCTTTACTAAAAAGATAATAAAGCTTGGTTACCGCAGCCTCTACAGTCATATCATATCCACTGACAGCACCGGCTTCTACCAACCCGCTGCTGGTTTCATAGGTACCAATATTGGCACTTCCTTTTAAGCATTGTGTACAAACTACTATTACAACACCTCTATTGGATGCTTCTTTCAATATGCTGCTTATCTCTTTATCTCTTGTGGGAATATTGCCTACTCCAAAGGCTTCTATGACAATCCCTTTTAATGGTGCTTTCAAAATATTTTCCAGAACATCGGTCTGCATACCGGGAAATATTTTAACCGCTGCAATTGGATAATCTCCAAATTCAAGGACATTAAGGTTTTTAAGGGGTGTATGTATAATAAGGTCATAATTCGTATCAATCTCTACACCGGCCTGGGCTAGTAATGAAAAGTTTGGCGATTCAAAAGCATCCAGTGCATCAGAACTGCTTTTTACCGATCTGCAGCCTCTCATTAATTTCCCTCCAAAGTATAGACATACTTCCGGTATATCACACCCTGCTGCTATCTGTAATGCTGTGATAATGTTTTCACGGGCATCATTTCTTACTTCACACAGAGGAATCTGTGATCCCGTCAAAACAACAGGCTTACCTAGTCCTTCAAGCATAAAAGCCAATGCTGAAGCGGTATATGCCATGGTATCTGTTCCATGAAGCACAACAAAACCATCATATTCATGATAATTGTTTTCTATGTCTTTTGCAATCTTGATCCATTCCTCTTGTGTTATGTTAGAGGAGTCTAAAAGAGGGCTATATTCGTGAATATCATACTCCGGCATAATATCCGCTTTTAATTCACCGATTGCCTCTAATTCTTTTTGCATGTATCCTTTCTGCGGAGAATAACCATGTTGTGTTCGCATCATACCAATTGTACCACCTGTATATATGATATATACTTTTTTCTTCATTTTCATCCTCCTGTCATTAATTATGGTTGAACAGTGGTTAAACAATGGTTGAACAATCGTTTCACCACTGCTTAACTACCGTTTAACTATTGTTCCACTACCGTTTCACTATCGTTTCATTAAGCTACACGAAGCCCTTACAACCTATTTTATATCAAAAGATTACTGAAATACTATATTTTTCTCAAAAACTAATAGAAATTTGCATAAAATGCAAATTTCTATTTAATGTTTATGCTGTTCTTTTTTTATACTTCAATGACCCAATTAAATTCATCTTCAACTTTACCGGTTTGGATGCCCGTAATAGTATCATATAATTTTTGTGATAAATCACCAATCTCATTGTTATTAATCGTAATGACTTTATCCATCCAGCTCAATTCACCCACCGGGGAAATCACTGCTGCCGTACCGGTAGCAAATACTTCTTCTAATTTCCCTTCAGCATGTGCATCGTAAACTTCTTGAATAGTTAATCTTTTTTCGGTTAGTTTCATTCCCCAATGCTTTAGCAAATGGATAACTGAATCTCTTGTAATACCAGGTAAAATGGAACCTGTTAATGGAGAAGTAAATACTTCACCATCAATTTTAAAAAATGCATTGGATGTTCCAATCTCTTCTACATATTTTCTTTCTACGCCGTCAAGCCATAATACTTGATTATAGCCCTTGCTCTGCGCTTTTTCTTGTGCCTTTAAACTGGCTGCATAATTGCCGCCCACTTTTGCATACCCTGTTCCACCTACAGCTGCCCGTACATATTCATCTTCAACAAATATCTTGGTTGGTTGAAGACCCCCCTTGTAATAAGCACCTACAGGCGAAAGAATAATAAAAAATTTATAGGTGTGAGATGGCCGAACTCCTAAGTAAGGGTCCGTAGCTATTATAAATGGTCGAATATATAAGGATGTTCCTTCAGCCTCCGGTATCCAATCTTGTTCCACACTAACGATGGTTTTTATAGCTTCTACCATTAATGCCTCATCTATTTGGGGCATGCACATTCTTAAATTAGTTACATTGGTTCTTTGAGCATTTTTCTCAGGTCTAAAAAGTACGATCTTTCCATCTTTTCCTTTATAAGCTTTTAATCCTTCAAACATTTCTTGACCATAATGAAATACCATTGCAGATGGGTCTAAGCATATAGGTGCATAAGGCACCACTTTTCCATCATGCCACCCTTTGTCCGGATCATAGTTCATTTCGAACATATGGTCGGTGAAAATAGTTCCAAACCCTAAATTGTTTTGATCGGGTTTTTCTTTGGGATCAGTTGTTTTTGTAATAGGAAATGTATACTCCATTCATTATCCTCCCAACATAAAAAGTTATTACTATCATTATATATTTTTTATAGATTTAGTAAATATATTTTAAGTAATTAGACATATGTTTGTGCGATTTCTTCTTTTCTTAGAACCCTGAGCCCGCCTTCTGCTAAGGCTTTCATTTCTTCTTCTCCCGGAATGACCAGAATATCCGATATGAATGCAACTCTTTTTTTAATCCATCCGATAAATCTTTGGTCGTATGCCAGCCCGCCTGTAAGGATAACAGCATCCACATTTCCTTCCAGAACCGCTGCAAAGCTGCCTATTTGTTTTGCAACATTATATGCCATAGCTTCATAAACCAAAGCTGCATACTCATCTCCTGCATCAATCATTTTATTGACTTCTCTTCCATCATTAGTCCCTAAACAAGCCACCAGTCCGGCGTTACCCGCTAATTTACTTTTGATCTCTTTTTCACTCAACCCTTTTGAAAAACACATTTCTACTATTGCACCGGACGGAACAGTACCTGTTCTCTCCGGTGAGAAGGGTCCATCACCCATCAGTGCATTGTTAACATCTATAGCTCGTCCTTTTTTATGTGCCCCAACTGAAATGCCGCCTCCTAAATGTGCAATGATAAAGTTACACCCATCATAAGTCTTTCCCAAATCTTTTGCTACTCGTCTGCCCACTGCTTTTTGATTTAAAGCATGGAAAAGACTTTTCCTCTTCACCTCAGGAATACCAGTCACTCTTGCTATTTCTTCCATTTCATCAATGACCACCGGGTCGACAACATAAGCATCTAAGCCTGCTTCGTCAGCCATTTTTTTCGCAATGATACCGCCTAGGTTAGATGCATGCTGACCTTGTACACCTACCTTTAAATCTTCCATCATTTTCTCATTAACTGCATAAGTCCCACTTTTTAATGGTTTTATCAGACCGCCTCTAGAAATAACAGCAGAAAAACTGTTTATGTCGTATCCGTTCGAAAGCAAGGTATCTTCAATTACCTTTTTTCTAAACTCGTATTGTTCCCCAATGCTGTTATATTGATGGACTTTTTCACTGGCGTGACGAATCACCTCTAAAAAAACTTCTCTGTCATCCTCATATACTGCTATTTTTGTCGATGTAGAACCTGGGTTAATAATTAATAATTTAAACAATCTTAACCCTCCTATTTAAATTTAATTTATTTTAATGAGTGTTGTAACAAAAAATTTTGTCTTATATCTATTTTAAAAATTTTATCCATTTTTACACATGAAAAAGGTTGTTACAGCAATAAATTAAAAAGTAATAAGAAGTACTTATGATCTATGATTTATGAAATTCATACTATATATATTGTATATTATATATACTTTTTTAGCTACCCTTGACCAGATATCTACATCTATTTAAATCATTTGATATACCTTTTATAATAAGCTTGTTAAAAAAGTTAAAAAAAAACTTTATATCTTTTTTGCCTGATGTATAATTTAGGTAATAGCAGTTTAGTTTTGATGTAATTGTCAATAATATTATAATAGGCTGAGTAATGGAGGGAATATTATGAGAATACCTAATCATATCGGTATTATTCCTGATGGCAATAGACGTTGGGCACTTTCTAAAGGAATGTCAAAAGAAAAAGGTTATGCTTCTGGTCTTATGCCTGGAATAAAGCTTTTTCATGAATGTAAAAAATTAGGTGTAAAGGAGCTTACATTTTATGGGTTTACTACAGACAATACCAAAAGAGCAGCATTTCAAAGAGAAGCTTTTACAAAAGCTTGTATAGATGCTGTTAAAATTCTTTCCAAAGAAGATGCGGAACTTTTGGTTATAGGGAATCATCAATCTACAATGTTCCCAAAAGAATTGCTTCCTTTTACACAACGAAAGAATATCGGACAAGGTGGTATGAAAGTTAATTTTTTAGTTAATTATGGATGGGAATGGGATCTTTATAAATTAAAAGATACCCCAACAGAAAATAAGAACATTACGAATCATATTCATTCCAATGATATCTCTCGAGTAGATTTAATTATTAGATGGGGCGGCAGACGGCGCTTAAGCGGTTTTTTACCAGTACAATCTATCTATGCAGATTTTTTTGTTTTAGATGACTACTGGCCTGATTTCAAGCCCGAACATTTGTCCCAAGCTCTGGATTGGTATAATACTCAGGATATTACGCTGGGAGGATGAGTTGAGTAGAGGATAGTTAGATAGTTGGATAGGAAAAGAAGATAGGGCATAGTTGGGTAGGAGATAGTTGGATAGAGGATAGTTGGATAGTTGGATAGGATTGGAAAAAGAGGCGTCTCGCCTCTCAGGTTATCGAAAAAGTACTAGAAAAATGAATGCAGGTGTATGAATATTCGTTTTTTTGTGTTCATTTGGTCAGAAAATTTAGGTGGCAGATGGGCTA
>JANQMT010000212.1:0-7497 GCA_028279945.1 Clostridia bacterium | reverse complement strand
TCTATCTTTTGAGCGATGATTTGAAGTATTCCAATCTGCTCCAGCAAACCGCCAAAGCCTAAACCTAAGATAATGATGATGATAGAACCCAGCATGGATTCGATGCCGCCACGTCCTAAAATGCTGTCTACAAACTGAACGCCTGTATCGATTTGGAATGGAGAATATGCCGTCCAGATAGCAGATACCATGTCCATACCTTGAAGGACGATTGCCCAGATAATGCCCAGCAATGCACCAAAAGATATGACCGGAAGTGAAGGCTTTCTCTTCATCAAAAGTCCAATAACGATGATCATAGGAATGAAGCATAAAATGCTTGTATTAAAATTATCGTTAATGGCCGTCATAAAAGTTTCTACTCTTCCAAGGTCAACGTTTTGTCCTCCGTATTTAAGCCCGGTTACTGTGAAAAGTATTGCTGTGACGATGAAGCCGGGGATACTCACCGGCGACATACCTTTAACATGATCCATAACATCGATGCCCGACATGGAGGCAGTTAATACCGTACTATCTGATAGAGGTGATAACTTATCGCCAAAATATGACCCTGATAAAACCGCTCCTGCAACCAGCGGAAGGGGAACCCCTAATCCTTGACCAATGCCCATCATTGCGATACCTGCAGTTCCTGCGGTTCCCCAAGACGTTCCGGTAGCAATAGATGTTAACGAACAGATTATGAGTGTGGCCAATAAGAATATATTTGGATTAATAATTTTAAGGCCATAGTAAATCAAACTGGGCACGATGCCTCCTGCAATCCATGTCCCTATCAATGCACCTACTGCTATAAGTATTAAAATGGCATCCATACCATTGTAAATCCCTTTTGCAATGGAGCCTTCCAATACTTTATAGTTGTGTCCTAACTTAAGCCCTAAAGCAATAACGACGAACCATGATATAAATAATGCCAATTGTATAGGTAACTCGAATAAAGTTGTAAATGAGAACGCCAGCCCCAAGAATATTGCCAATGCAAAAAAAACTTGAAGAAGTGATGGTAATTTAACATTTTTAGACATATAAATCCTCCTCAAAAATATATTTATATGAAACAAATTCTTGACCCATTGATCTGACTTTTGCCTAGGATTAAAAGTCAGCCAAAACTAATAATGATATGGTTATATATCACAAGAGGTATGCCAACTTTTGATATTTTATCAAAAAATCTGGGTTAACCCTTTATTTTCTATGACATTAAAAAAAAGTGCCGCCATTTAAATGGGCACTTTTTTTCCAGGCTAGAAATTTTTTTCTTGGCATTCAGGAAACTTTTTTCTATTTTATGTTATACTCCGTAATCTTATTGAACAACTGTCTTCTGCTCATGCCTAGCTTCTCCGAAGTCAGATTCATGTTACCTTCGCACAAATTCAATGCATATTCGATGTACTTTGATTCCATTTCTTTTCTTACCTCCCGAAGAGGTCTAATATCTTCAATGCTCTCCATCTTTACAACGGTCTCAATCTTATCCTTCACGTACTTATATTGAATGACACCTTTCTCAGACAGAACCACCAGCATTTCAATCATGTTTTTCAGTTCCCGCACATTTCCGGGGTAGTCATAATTGAGAAGATAGGTCATCACTTCATCGTCAATGCTTTTGATCCCTTTTTTTAAATCGTTGCTGTATTGTGAAATAAAAAAATCAATCAGAGCAGGCAGATCCTCTTTTCTATCCCTTAAAGGAGGTATTTCAATTTTTATTGTACTTATCCTGTAATAGAGGTCTTCTCTAAATGCCCCTTCTGAGATTGCCTCTTTCAAATCCTTGTTAGTGGCACATAGAAGCCTAAAATTAACATCAATTGGTTTATTGCTTCCTATTCTTTCTATGGATTTTTCTTCAAGCACCCTGAGAAGCTTAACCTGAGTACTAAGAGAGATGTCGCCTATCTCATCCAAAAGGATGGTGCCTTCTTTGGCCGCTTCAAACCTGCCTTTTCTTCTCTCAATGGCCCCTGTAAAAGCTCCTTTCTCATGTCCAAACAACTCTGATTCCAGCAAGCTGTCTGAAAAGACATGGCAGTTCACAGCAATAAATGGCTTACGGTTTCTTTCGCTGCATCTGTGTATATATTTAGCAAACACTTCTTTTCCTACTCCGGATTCTCCCAGTATGAGAATATTGGAATTGCTTTGCGCAGCTTTTTTAGCGATGTCGAGAGCATTTCGAAATGCTCTGCTCTTTGATGTAAGCAGGAAGTTGTCTTGATCTTGCTGCTCTCTTAATATTTCATTGTCTTTTTCCAAAGACTTCAGTTTTCTAATTTTAGCAATTTCCAGAATTAACTCTTCAGGGTCATGACTTTTGATGAAATACGAATAAGCACCTTTTTTCATAGCCTCCACCGCATTTTTAACCGATCCATAGCCCGTTACGATGATGACTTCTGTATGGGTATACTTTTGGGAGATCATTTCAAGCAGTTCCACACCGTCAATACCGCCCATTTTCAAATCAGTTATGACCAAATCATATTCTTTAATTTCAAGTTTTAGAAGCGCCTCTTCCCCGCTGTTGGCAAGGTCAACTTCATACCCTTTGTCTCCCAATATGATTTTCATAGCTCGAAGATGTTTTTCCTCATCATCTACAGCCAATATCCTGAGGGATTCCATGTTAGCTTTCATATCTTATTCCTCCTTATTAGCCGGTATCCTTTATAGGAACTAGCTACAGGGTAAAGTGATTATAAATTTGGTTCCTACCCCCACTTCACTCTCGACTTTTATTTCACCTCTCAGTTTTTCTATTTCATTAAAAGTGAGATAAAGGCCGAGACCTGTACCATTGCCCGGTGCTTTGGTGGTAAAAAATGGGTTGAAAATATTTTGTATCACTTCTTTTTCTATACCCGTTCCGGTGTCGGTACATTCTAAAATAAGTTTATCATCTTCTTTCCTGCTGGCAATCGTAAGTTTTCCTCCATCCGGCATAGCATCTACGGCATTGGAAATCAAGTTGATAAATATATGCTTAAGGGACTCTTGGTTGACTAAGCATGTAATACTTGCATCACATTCCAATATGGACTCAATGTTATTGTTGGACATCAGCTTGTGTTCAAGCTTGAGTATATCCTCTATGAATTTTCTTATATTTACAAGCTCTATTGTATCTGGTGAAAGCCTTGAAAAATTAAGCAAGTTGTTGATTATATCGCTGGCTTTCTCTACAGACGACTCTATAATTTCAATGACTTCGTCTTTACTGTCCTTTGACAGATCATTCTTTAAAATATAACTGTAATCCCTAATCAGCCCAAGGGGATTTCTGATCTCATGTGCCACGCCCGCCGCCAGCTGCCCTACTGCTGCTATTTTATTGGATTGCAGTAGTTTCTGCTCGCTGAGCCTTACCTTGGTTACATCCCTTGCCATCACCAAGATTTTAGATACAGAATCTGCTCTTTTTTCCATGGCATAAGTTACAATATCGAATATTCTGCCTTCGTATTTCAACTCTTCTTGGTGGCTCATACCGTCAGAAAAGGTGTTATCAATAATATCCGTAATCCTAAAAGGAATCACATCTTGGCAATTTTTACCGATAATGTCTTCTCTTTTCATATTGACGACGTTACAAAAAGCTTTATTTGTATTGACAATATTCCGATTTTTATCCAGTACGATCATCAAATGCAAAAGGCTGTCAAAAGTAGTCTGTAAATCTCTTCTGCTGCCTTCAAGTTCTCTGGTGCGTTTGAATACC
Organism: Clostridia bacterium; assembly: GCA_028279945.1. Taxonomy (GTDB): domain Bacteria; phylum Bacillota; class Clostridia; order Peptostreptococcales; family JAAYPU01; genus JAKSCF01. Next base: position 3,764 of record JANQMT010000212.1, on the reverse strand, counting down.
TCTATCTTTAACACCTTGTTCCACGAGACAAATATATAGACCAGTATCAGGATAATAGAAAGAAACACCACTATGGCCAGGGCCACCTTTTCAGTCGTATTCTCTTTTACAAATGGCGCAGAAATACCGTACCACTTCTGATATATCATTTCCATTGTATTTTTTCTCTTCAAATTATAAATCCCTTTGTTAAGGATTGTTTGCAGCATTTCCTCGGATTTTGGAACTGACAGAACACTCTCTCTTTCAAACAACGGCTCATCGGCTATTCTGTAATCGCCTTTAAGTCCCAGCTCTTTAATAAAATAACTGATGACAGGTTCATCACCTACTATGGCATCGACTTCCCCATTAACCAGCAGTTCAATGGATTTTTTGTAATCATCGGTGTAATTGAAGGCAATATTATTTAAATTATCCATTAGAAAATCCGCCGCATAATCGCCTGACTGCGCTGCAACCACTTTGTTTTCCAAATCAAGGTAGTTTTTAATATGGTTATCTTTCATCTTGGTTAATATGATGGATTTTTGGTTGTATATGGGATCGGAGAACAAATAAACTTGCGCTCTCTTAGAAGAAAGGTACATATCGCACATATCTGTTTCTCCACGCTCTAATTGCAAAAGCGCTTCTTCCCATACCAAAGGTTTGAATTCTATTTCAACGCCCAATTCAATGGATAATGCCCTCAAATAATCAACGACTATCCCTTCGTACTGCCCGGTCTTTTTATCTAAATATCTCAAAGGCGGCGCATTTTGGTCTGACCCGTAAATAAGCTTGCCGTGCGCTTCCAGCCACTGTCTCTCTTCTTCAGAAAGCTTGTTCAGTTTGAACAAATCAAATATATTGGTGTCATATTCTATCCTCATATACATATTGGTGGACACGCCTATAAGTACGATGATAAGCAGCAATATGAACAGAGCCTTTCTTTTGAGCAATTCCATCACCTCTTTGATTCATCATTTTACCACACTTTTCTATTTTGTAAACTTGCCTTTTTTATGTGTTACAGAATAGAAATTAATGATTTATTTCTTTGTTTATATAATGCCTTATAAGTATTTTTTTAGACATTTTCTATTTATACAAATACTATGCCATAAATAAATGAAACAAAAAAATAACCCCTAACTAGAAAAATATAATAATATATATTATATTAGTAGAATATATTAGGAGGTTTTTTATGAAAAAAAAATATTCAGTCTGTTTAATTATAATTTTAATAATTGTATTTATATTTTCTTTTTACAACTCAAACTTTTTAATGGATAAAATAAAATTTTTAGAAATGAAATGGTTCGATTATACTTTGATATTTCTCTACCAATTATTACTGGGTATGTTGCTTGGAATGCCTGTTTTACTAGAATCTCTAACATCAAAAACAGGCAAGGTTAAAATAGATTATGAAAAGATATTAATACTAGGAATCCCTTCATTACTATTATCTACAACATTATTATATAGAATACCGGGCTTATTCAATGTTGCCTATTTTCTTATAACAAGAAGCAATGTATTTTTTTTTAGAATTCTTTTGGGATACACATTAATAACCAGCTTTAAAAAACAGGATGAGATTTAAACTCCTAATAGCCTTGTGCATTACTTATATGAATAAAAATGTTTACCAAATCCGGATCAAATTGTGTTCCTGCACATCTTTTTAATTCGGAAATAGCCTCTTGTTTGGACATGGCCTTGTGATAAACTCTATCACTGGTCATGGCATCATAAGCATCTGTAATGGATAGTATCCGTGATAACAAAGGAATATTATAGCCTTTTAATCCCTGAGGATACCCTTTTCCATTCCACCATTCATGGTGGGATAGAATGTACTCAGATATCTTAGAAAGCTCCGGAGTAGCTTGTGTGATACGATAACCGATTTCACAGTGTTTCTTCATTTCCTCCCACTCAGCTTTTGTTAGGTTAGAGGGTTTGGATAAAATACTTTCTTTAACTCCAATTTTGCCAATATCATGAAGCATGGCTAATAATTCAAGTTCATCAAGCTGTAACGAAGACAAACCTAATGCCTTACCTATTTCTATACTCATTAATTTAAGTCGCTCTGCATGTTCTTCTGTTTCCATACTTTTTTCAAAGAGTGTTGCCATTAAAGATGCTATCACCGTGTTTCTGAAACTTTTACTCTTCAATAGTTTGTTTCTATACATCCAATCCTCCGCTTGCTTTTGTATCTCCCATATATTCTCGTCCTCATTCTTTTTAACTGCGTATCCAAGAGATATACTGACTTGCATCGGACCTTCATGTGATGCGTCACATTTCCTTTTTATTGTGTTACATACCTTTTCGGCTTCATCTATATCTGAATTTGGCATGAAGATTATAAATTCATCGCCCCCCCAACGGGCGATAACATCTTTTTTCCTGCATGATTCTTTTAAAATTTGTGCCAAACTTTTTAATAAATTATCTCCTGCCTCATGACCAAATATATCATTGGTCATTTTTAATCCATTGACATCCCCAACTATGACGGTTAAAGGAAGGTATTTTGTTGCGGTTAGTTTTAGAAGGGCTTCTTCAACAAAACGTCGATTATGAAGTCCTGTTAAAGGGTCTTGATAACTCAGACGAAGAATCTCATCTTCTTTCTTCTTAGCTTCGGTTACATCACGAAAAACAAGAACAACCCCCAAAATATCCCCTTCATTATCTTTTATAGGCGCAGCACTATCCGCAATTGATCGTTGTTTTCCATCTTTTGATATTAAAGCGGTATGGTTTGCAAGCCCAATAATTTTTCCGGTTTCTAAAACTTTATTAACCGGGTTTTCACATATCTCATTGGTTTCTTCACTTATAATATGAAATACTCGGCACAAAGATTCTCCAATAGCTTCTTCTTTATTCCAGCCGGTCAATTCTTCTGCCACCCTATTTGTCATTACAACATTACTGTTCTTATCAGTAGCGATCACACCATCTCCTATGGATTGCAATGTAACTGATAAACGTTCCTTTTCCTGTCGCAAGGAGTTTTCTGCTTGTTTTCTAAGCTTTATCTCTTCAACCAACTTCCTTATGTAAAGAAACATCAAAAAAATCAAAATACTACTGCAGCAAATAAGAACATATCGCTGCCAGCTCAAGAGTTTATTGAGTTCGGCATATCCACTTTCCAGATACATGCCTGTACCCATATATGCCTCAATGGGAATTAATCCTTTTACATACGACAGCTTTTCTTCCGCCCGGTCTGTCCCCGGTAAATTGTAAATATAAGTTATAAAAGACCCTCGTGGATTTTCCTTTGCGGCATTAACCAAGCTTCTAATAATATATTTTCCCTTTACATCCTGAAGATCCCATTGATTGGTTCCCTCTTTCTGGGGTTCAAAAGGTTGTACCAACATGGTCCCATCATAGTTGCTCATAAAAATATAATTCACCCCAAAATCATCCGAATAAGAAAGTCTCCTGAGTATATTTCTTATATGTTCTGTGGCCTCATCTTTATCCATTTCACCTGTTCTTACCATCTCTAAATAAGGGGAAATACTTTTGTAAGCAATATCAACAAGTCTTTCTAATTCGGCTTCCCTTTGATCCTGCATCCTATTGTAAAACTCTGAAGATATATTCTGTAGAAAAAAAGCCATGCTGATAATAAGGAGTACCGTAACAACAATTAATATTTTTGATTTGTATTTTTGCCCTCCTAATTTAATGAAAAAATTCATTTGTTTAACCCCTTTTCTTTTTTAAACATATGATGA
>JANQMT010000204.1:0-4105 GCA_028279945.1 Clostridia bacterium | reverse complement strand
AAGACTATAGAATTTGTTAATGATATAAATGAAGACTTAAGAGTGGAAGCAACAGGGAAAGTGGATTATGCGAGATATAACAGTGATGGAACATTATTTAATTACCGAGTAAATAATTCAGGATATATAACTATAAAAAAAGGAAAAAGGATAGTCATAACAAATAAAGAGACAAAACCAATAATAATACGTAGTGGGCGAGAATCTTTTGTATTTGAAGCACAACCAAAAGAAGAGGAAGCAATAAGAAGAGTAGAGGTAGAAGTAGGTAAGACTATAGAATTTGTTAATGATATAAATGAAGACTTAAGTGCATATGTAACAGGGGAAGTGGATTATGCGAGATATAATAGTGATGGAACATTACTTGATTACCGAGTATGGAATAAGGGGTCAGGCTTGACAAATTGACTAACAAAGAATAAGATTAGGAAAAATAGTAATTAGGTGATAAAATGTCAAGAAAACCAAGGATACATTATGAAGGTGCCTTATATCATGTGATAGTGAGAGGCAATACTTGCTGAGGATACAGAATTTGTGAGAGTATTTGATTCTTTAGAAGCAATCCCACCGGAAGGGAAATCTGGTATAGGAGGTAATTGGATTATGAAACAAGAAGACATAGCTGGACTTACTGCAGATGAAATCCATCAATTATATGCATTACCAAATCAACCATTATATGTGTCTAAAGTTACTATACCAGCTAATACAACAATAAGAACCGGTATTTGTGGACCGATTGAAGGTTTTGGCAATGGTGGTGGATTACAATTTGACCTTATGGGGAGTGCTAAATCGTTTACTTTTGAATACTTTACTGATATTCCAATTTCAGAACCCTTACAATTTTAGTAGAGATAGGAGTGAAAAAATGAATGTTAAGATAGAAGAAAATATATTAATAATTAATAATAACAAAGTAAAGTTTGAAGCTCCAATAAGTACATTTTTAGAAATTAATGATATACTAATTGTACATTTATATATTGGTAAGTTTAATCCTTCTCACTTTGATTTAAAAGGGCAACCTTTAAATAATGTTTATGCTGTAAACAGTGAAGGGGAGATTGAATGGAATATTAAAGATATATTAAAAACTGAATTTATGAGAACAGGCTGTGAATATGACTTGTTAATTATAGGATATGACTATAAAGATGGTATTTTAAGAATGAGAGACGCAGAAGGGATTGACTATTTTATAGATGCCCAAAAAGGTTTGCTACTTCGCAAGTATGGAAATAAATAATAAAAAAATATTAGATTACTACTCAAGTTACATTACAATATGAAATTAATAGAGTAGGAGAAATAATGGAATATTCATGATCAATATATTTTTCTGGTTTTAATGTAAAAAGCGATGAAGTGGAAATAATGGAAAAAATAGCCCCGATTTTTAGGGGCTATTAAAATTTTTTGATAAAAAAAAGAAAAGGCTAAGGAAAAAGGGGTCAGGCTTGACAAATTGACTAACGAAGAATGAGATTAGACAAAATAGTAATAAGTGATGAAATGTCAAGAAAATCAAGGATATATTATGAAGGTACCGTATATCATGTAATGGTGAAAAGTATTTACAATAGGAAAGAAAAACAAGTATACATAACCATAATAAGAGAATACAAGAAAAGATATCAGTTTAAAATTTATGCATACTGCATAATAGATAATCATGCTCACCTACTATTAAATCTATTAGTATTGCTATAGGACTAAGTGAATCAGGCGTCTTTAAAATAATTAGGACCCCAATCCTTTCCATTCGTTGGAGCATTAGTAGAAGTACCATTGATGCTGGCGCTTGTTAAAATTGGAAATGATACAAGACTTTCAACATACCATTATCACTGATTAACCATATATTAACAAGATTATTGTTGACAGAACGTTAAGAGAGTAGTATTATATACGTATACTTCGCTATACGTAATATTTGGAGGTTGAAATAAATTGGAGAATATGGAAAACATCATGGACCTGGTGCTTGACAACATAAAAAAGCTGTTTTTTCCTGAAGATTGGATCGATATAGATATGGAGTTTTCCAAGACTGAGCTCTTGGTACTTCTGTTAGTGCACAGGAAAGGCGAGCTTACAATGAGTGCACTCGCCGACGGCATAAATTCTCCTATGAGTACGGCAACAGGCGTTGCGGACAGATTGGTGAAAACCGGATACCTTTTAAGGGATAAGTGTGACTCTGATCGCCGCCTAGTTGTGGTAAAGCTTACGAAGAAGGGTTCTTTAATTGTTGAGAGGCTCAAAGAACTGATCTTTGAATACGTAAACATAATAAATGAAAGCCTGACGGATGAAGAAAGAGATCTTCTTGTAAAGATATTATTTAAAGTTATGAAGGTGCTGGAGCGGGGAGTGGATAGTAAAGACACTAGGGAGGATACAAAAGAAAAGGTTGAAAAAATCGATATACAATGAGGCCTGCTTTTTAGAGCAGGCTAAAAAAAGAACAAATGGTACGTAAAATGAAATATTCGTAAAATGAAATATGGAGGTTGGATGAGATGAGGATTATTCTTTATACAGGCAAGGGTGGCGTAGGAAAAACGAGTATTGCAGCAGCAACAGCAGTAAAAAGTGCTCAAAGCGGCAAGAAGACACTTGTTGTGAGTACTGATCCTGCACATAGTTTAGGAGATTCTTTTGATAGGGAACTCTCGCCTGAGCCAGTGGAAATAATGGAATTTTTATGGGCTCAGGAGATTGACACCATACACGAGGTTGAAAAGGGCTGGGGTGAAATACAAAAATATCTGACGCTGCTGCTCACTTCAAAGACATTGAAGGACATAACTACGGAAGAGCTTACGATTTTTCCCGGCATGGAAGAGCTTTTAAGCCTGATTCGAATTCTCGGTTACTATAGGAAGAAAGCATATGATGTAATTATTATTGATTGTGCACCTACTGGAGAAACCCTTGCACTTTTAAGCTATCCGGATATGCTTAGTTGGTGGATGAACAAGCTATTTCCTCTGAAGAGAGCAGCAGTGAAGATTATGAAGCCCGTTGCGCAGCCTTTGCTGGGTATACCTTTTCCTTCTGACAATGTGATGGGAGAGGTAGAAAATATATTCGCACAGCTTAGTGAAATGAAGAAGATTTTTTCAGACAGGGAGACTACAAGTATCAGAATAGTGGTTAATCCTGAAAAGATGGTCATTAAAGAAGCGCAGAGAAGCTTTACGTATCTCAACATTTATGATTTTGGAATAGATGCTATAATGGTCAACAAAGTAATCCCTGACAATGTATCAGATAGCTATTTTGATGTTTGGAAAAATACCCAAAAAAATTATATGGCTATGATAGCTGAAAGTTTTGCTCCCCTGCCTGTTTATTGTGCCCCTCTCTTTGAACAGGAAGTTGTGGGACTTGACATGCTTTCCAGAATGGGAGAGGAGATCTTTCATGCTGAAGACCCTAATGAAATAAAATATAGTATGCGAACCCAACAGGTGAGCAAGGATGGAGATACTTATAAGATGCTCATTAATATGCCTTTTACTGAAAAGAAGAACCTTTCCCTTAGCCGCAAAGGAGATGAACTCATCATCAAAGCAGGCAGCATAAAAAGAAATATCGTACTGCCGAGAACACTGCTGGGGCTTTCCGTGAGTAAAGCCGAGTTTGAGGATGAAAGGCTTAAAATAATTTTTGCCGGTGGTGATAAAGATGTATGATGTTCTTTTTAAATCAATCATTAAGCTCAAACTAAAAGCCGCAGATGCAGTGATTGACTGTTTACCTGAAGAAGCACAAAAACCAGCAAGCAATCTCAGAGATTCTTTTTTAAAAGCAGCCTCTGAGGCGCTGAGCGAACATATGGATAAAGTTGATGATGAAAAGAACGCTGATAGGCATAAAGTATTTGAGAAGATCAGTATCGATTGAACAAAAACCTAGATATTGTGCAGAAGGCTTTATAATTTACTAAAGCCTTATTTTCTGCTTTTGAAAAAACTTGCTACCATATATGGAATAAGGGGTCAGGCTTGACAAATTGACTAACAAAGAATGAGATTAGAAAAAATAGTAATAGGTGATGAAATGTCAAGAAAATCAAGGATACATTATG
>JANQMT010000164.1:0-16920 GCA_028279945.1 Clostridia bacterium | reverse complement strand
CAAAGATATACTTTAATGAATTTGATGTACTGGTTGTTGATGAAATGGGTAAGAACATTACAGGGAGCGGTATAGATACAAATGTAATTGGAAGATATCACACACCTTATGGTAGTGGAGGGCCTAATATTACCAAAATGGTAGCATTGGACCTGACAGAACAATCACAAGGCAATGCTAATGGAATGGGTATCGTTGATTTTATCTCTAAAAGATTTTATGACAAAATTCGATTGGATCAAACCTATCCAAATGCTATTACATCAACCATATCACAAAGTGTCAAAATTCCTATGACCTTAGAAAATGATAAACTGGCAATTGCTTCTGCAATAAAAACCTGTAATACCTTTGACAAGTCAAAGGTAAGGCTGGTAAGGATAAAAAATACTTTGAAACTAGATATTATCTATATTTCAGAGAGCCTTTTAGAAGAAGCAAGTGCCAATCCAAACCTTGAAATTATTGGAAACCCGGAGTTTTTTGATTTTAATAGTGAAGGGAATTTACCCATCTAAAGCAATAAAGTGATTCAAAGATCAGCATTTATATTGAGCAATATGGAATGAAGAAAATGGATCAATATTTCTTAAATGATGGTATTCATAAATTGTCTTTTGGATATAAAGCTTAAAATGTTTGAAAAAAATCGTTAAAGGAGGAATGCAGATGGCATACAAAGTATTAATTCCACAAGATATTGATGAGGAAGGGAAAAAATATCTTACGGATAGAAATTATGAAATAAAAATGGGATCCGGTTCATCGGTAGAAAATATCATAGAAGATGTAAAGGATTGTGATGCAATCATAGCCAGAACAGCAGCATACCCTAGAGAAGTAATGGAAGCTTCAAAAAAGCTAAAAGTAATCGGCAGGCATGGTGTAGGGGTAGATAATGTTGATGTTCAAGCTGCAACTGAGCTGGGTATTTATGTAACCAACGCACTGTTATCAAATGCATGTTCAGTGGCAGAACAAGCCATAGGCCTTATTATTGCCAGCGCTAAAAAAATGATCCGTTGTGACAAAGCATTAAGAAATGGTAATTTTGAGATTAGAAATCAGATACAAGGTATAGAATTACAAGGCAAAACATTAGGATTAATCGGATTAGGGAGAATTGGCGCTATAGTCGCTAAAAAGGCAGCTTTGGGTTTAGATATGAAGGTAATGGCTTATGATCCTTTTGTTAATCAAGAAGATATTATTTCAGAAATAGAACTCGTCAGGACTCGGGACAGCGTATTTAAGAATGCTGACTTTGTCAGCTTACACTTACCTGTTACAGACAAAACAAGAAAAAGTATAGGGAAAGCTGAGTTCGAAATGATGCAGCCAACGGCGTATTTGATTAATACTGCCAGAGGAGAAATTGTAAACGAAAAAGAATTGGTTCAAGCTTTGAAGGCTGGTGAAATTGCCGGAGCCGGCTTGGATGTATATGAGCAGGAACCACCCCAAAAAAATAATCCGTTATTTGACCTTGAAAATGTAATCGTAACACCACACAATGCGGCCCACACAAAAGAGGCTGCTAAAAGAATGGCGCTCCATGCAGCTATGGGCGTTCATGAAGTTCTATCAGGGGAGCAGCCCAGTTGGCCGGTCAATAATCCCCTTAGAAAAGGATAAATCAAAATTAGAACAATAGAATAAGCGGTATGGATATTGGAAGTTAACGTGTGGATATACAATTTATAAAAATAAAGGAGGATGCAAAATGTCATCAATGAGAAAGTATATGAAGGTTGGTATTGTTCATTTTATGGCTTTTCCAGCTACAATAAGAGGGGAAGGGCCAATTGTAGAGACGGTTAAAAAAATAGCTGCTGATGATTACTTTGATGTTATTGAAGTAACGTGGATGAAAGATGATGCAGTAAGAAAAGAAGCGGCTAAATTGTTAGAAACAAGTAAAATTAAAATCTGTTATGGTGCTCAACCAAGGTTATTGACAACAGGTTTGAACCCAAATCACTTAGATGATACAGAAAGAACCAAAGCACTGGATACGCTCAAGGAAGCAGTAGATGAAGCTAAAATGTTAGGTTCAAAAGGGATTGCTTTTCTAAGCGGGAAATATGAAGAAGATACTAAAGAAAAATCGTATCAACAATTGGTTAAGACAACAAAAGAATTATGTAAATATGCAAAAGAAAAGAGTATGAATGTAGTCTTAGAAATATTTGATTATGATATCGCTAAGAAAAGCCTAATCGGTCCAACTTCTTTAGCAAAGCGGTTTGCTGAAGACATTACAAAGGAATATGATAACTTTGGATTAATGGTAGATTTAAGTCATATCCCTATGTACTATGAGTCGATTCAAGAAGCTTTGCAGCCTATTAAGGATTACATCGTGCATGTCCATATTGGAAATACGGTGATTTCTGATAAAGCTGCTGATGGATATGGAGACGAGCATATAAGATTTGGATTCCCAAATAGTGAAAATGATGTTGAGGAGTTAGTAAAATTCTTAGAAGAGCTGAAAAATATAGAATATTTAGATGCAAACAATCCAAAAGTCGTTAGTTTTGAAGTTAAGCCTTGGAAAGATGAAGACCCTGAAATGGTTATAGCCAATGCTAAAAGAACATTAAATGAAGCCTGGGCTAAACTGGATATCTAGTAGGGAATGCAACCGGTGTTAGTTAAAACCAATAAACAGAATATCATGTAAACCGACGGCTTAAACAATATGTTTATAAATATTGTTTAAGCTGTTCTAATTATCTGTGCAAATAAAATTTCTTATTTTAGGGGAGGGTAAGGGATGTTTGAAAATCTAACAATTAAGAATAAGCTTGTTTTAAATCTTTTCCTGGCTATTGCCATAATCATTGTTATAGGGCTTGTTACTTATACCAATCTTCAAAAATTAGAGACATATCAAGATGAGCTTAACACAAAATATGCGCTTGCATTATCAGCTGTTGATACAACTGCGTCTGCCAAAAGATTATATGCAATTATGTCAAACAGCGTCATGAACAGGGATGCTGAAAAAAATGAGAAAAAATTTATGATGGAAAAAGAAAAAGCATTAAATAGTATTCAAGCACTTAAGAAAGACGTTGATGAGACAAATAGAGACAATCTTGAATTTGCTGAAAAGGAATATACAATACTTACTTCAACCTATGAAAATAAAATTGTTTCTAAATTGAATATATTATCTAACAATGAAGACGATGTAATGGCTAATATAACCCTGAGACAATATCTTATTGGATTAGTAAACTCAATCAATCAATATGAGAAGTTATTGGAATTGGTGTCAGATGATTTAGTTGCTGAAACAAAAGTAGAACGAGCTAATTTTGAAACGACCAGTAATACAATTATACTTACAAATTTAATCATAATAGCAATTGGTTTGATATTCATAATTCTGATTGCTCTGTTCATTACAAAAAGTATTACCAAACCTCTCAATAAAGCCGTAAAGTTTGTGGATAGTATTTCAAAATGGGATATGTCTGCCACCATAACTATTGACAATCATGATGAAATTGGTGCATTAGTAACTGCTATACAGAAAATGTCGGAAAACGTTAAAGAGCGTATAAATGTAATTAATGAAATTTCTGAAGGTAATCTGGAGTTTTTTGTTAGTAAAGCCAGTGATAGCGATGACTTTGCCGAAAGCATCAATTCTGTTATATCTTCCCTTCAATTATTGATGACTCAGACTGAAGCATTAGCCAATAATGCCGTCAAAGGACGTCTGGATGTTCGAGGAGATAAAAATCAATGCAAAGGTGCTTTCTCTGTGATTGTTGATTCAATAAACAGTATAGTGGATACATTAGTTGGACATCTTGATTCGGTTCCTACGCCAATAATGATTATTGATAAAGATTTTAATATACAATTTATAAATAAAAGCGGCACAAATATTTCCGGTAAATCTTTAGAAGAATTGATTGACAGTAAGTGTTATGATTGTGTGAAAACTTCGGATTGTAATACTTCTAAATGTGCCTCTGCTATAGCAATGAAAGAAGATAGAATTGTCACCAGTGAAGCAGAAGCTCATCTGGGAGACCATAATTTAGATATTTCATATGATGCAAGTCCGTTAAAGGATATGTTTGATAATACAATAGGAACACTTGAAGTATTGACCGATTTAACGACCATTAAACAAGGAGAGCGACTTTCTAAAAAACGAATAGATGTTCAAGAAAAAGAAGTAATGGGCCTGATAGAAAACATCAATTTGCTTGCACAAGGCAATTTAAATCTCAATCTGACATTATCTGATTTTGATGAAGATACCAAAGACGTTATAAGCAGATTTAACAATATAAAGGTGAGTCTCGCTGCAAGTCTTGATTCCATAAAAACTTATGTAACTGAAATATCCGATGTTCTGACTAAAATGGCCGATTCAGATATCAATGTTGGCATTAAAAATGATTATTTAGGTGATTTTGTACCAATAAAAGAAGCCCTTAATCTAATTATTATTTCCTTCAATGAAATACTCTCTGAGATCAATCATTCAGCCGACCAAGTAGCAAGCGGATCCAATCAACTTTCTAGCAGCAGTCAGGACCTATCCCATGGTGCGGCTGAACAATCAAATGCCATAGAAGAACTAACAACATCCATTAAACAGGTAGCAATACAAACAAAACAAAATTCTGAATATGCAGATGCTGCCAATATACTGTCTTCTACTGTAAAAGAGAATGCCAACAAAGGAAATGTTCATATGGAGGAAATGCTTTTATCTATGAAAGAGATTAATGTCGCATCAACCAATATATCTAAAATTATTAAAGTAATAGATGAGATTGCTTTCCAAACTAATATTCTAGCGCTGAATGCGGCTGTTGAAGCAGCCAGAGCAGGTGAACACGGAAAAGGATTTGCTGTTGTGGCTAAAGAAGTCAGAAACCTTGCTGCAAGAAGTGCTCATGCTGCAAAGGAAACAACAGACCTTATTGAAGGGTCTATTTCAAAGGTTACATCAGGAACCCAAACCGCCAATGATACTGCCAAAGCTCTGAATGAGATTATTGAGGGTGTAACTCAAGCTGCTGAGTTGGTTGAAGAAATAACGGTATCCTCTAAAGAACAGTTAACAGGAATTAATGAAATAAATCGCAGTATTGAACAAGTATCAAATGTTGTTCAGGCGAATTCTGCAACAGCTGAGGAAAGTGCTGCATCAAGTGAAGAATTATCAGGACAAGCTCAAATGCTTAAGGAAATGGTTACAAGATTTAATCTTAAAGATTCTGAAAGTGCCCTTTGTGTCAATAATGTTGACATATAGGGGAAAAGGGATAACACTACTCATACAATTCTCATAGCCTATTAACATAAAGAATTTATTAGGAGTGTTATCGATGTATTATAATTACATGTCTCATAATGCCATAGCATATATAAAAGGCGGGCCTCTTGATCCAGATATAAAGGGTGTGGTTATCTTTAAAGAAGTATATGGCGGCACACTGGTTGATGCAAATATTAAGGGTCTTCCAAAATATAAACCGGCTCAAAATGGAAGCCAACCCATTGGCCCTCACGGATTCCATATTCATGAAAATGGAGATTGTAATATAGGAGACCCTGAAGATCCTTTTCAAGCTGCCGGTGGACATTGGAATCCGACCAACCAGCCACACGGTAATCATGCCGGAGATTTTCCCGTTCTATTTTCCAATAATGGCAGAGCAATGATGTCTTTTTTTACAAATAAATTTACCCCCAGGGATGCCATTGGAAAATCTATCATTATTCATCAGAATCCCGATGATTATCGATCACAGCCTACAGGAAATGCCGGTAAAAGATTGGCCTGTGGATTGATTCAAAACTATTGGGAATAGTAACTGATAAATGCAGATTGCATTTATCTTTTTTATTATGTTTAAGCAACTTAAAATAGGTTGAAGATACTTCTTTTAAATACATTGAATACTTGACAAAACTTTAAAATGAGTATAAACTCAAAATATGAGTAATTACTCAAATAAAGTGAAGGGAGATAAACAATGAAGAAGTATTATGATTTAAATGAAGCTGTTTTACCAGAATTGAATGAAATTGGCGGGAAGGCTCAATCGTTGATTAAATTGACTCAAGGTGGATTTAATGTACCATCAGGCTCCGTATTAAGTGTAGATTTTTTTAAGGATTGGTTGAAGCAGCTTGTAAATGTGGATTCCTTTGTTGAGTTAACTCAAGACCCAAATTCATATAAGGAGCTTGCTTCAAAGCTTAAAGAAAAAGCACAAGCTTTAGAATTTACAAAAGAACAAATCAACATTATTCAGTCCATTTTATCCAAATATGGAATTAATGATATGTATGCAGTACGCTCATCATCACCGGAAGAAGATTTAACGGGAGCGTCTTTTGCAGGTGGGTACGAAACGGTTTTAGGTGTGACAATGGATACCATTTATCCGTCGGTTAAAGATGCTTTTATTTCTTGTCTTGATGAACGGGTTTTCTTTTACAAGCATCAAAATGATTTCGATACGTCTATATTGCGCATCGCAGTTGTGATTCAGAAACAAATTAATTCGGAAGTTTCCGGTGTGGGATTCTCTTTGAATCCATTAAATAATTGTTTTGACGAAGCAGTTGTAAATGCCAATTCGGGACTGGGTGAAAGTGTCGTATCAGGCATGGTAACGCCCGATGAATATGTGATGGATAAGGTGTCCATGACAATACTGGATAAAAAATTGGGATCTAAGGAGAAGGCCATTATTCTGTTAGAAAATGGGGGGACTAAAACAGTTGACGGCATCCAAACCGAATATGCATTAAACGATGACCAAGTGCTGCAACTCCTTAAAAAAATTATAGAAATTGAAAACTACTATGATTTTCCCGTTGATATTGAATGGGCTTTCAGCAAAAACCGGCTTTATATTTTACAGTCAAGACCCATTACCACATATGTGCCATTACCGGAAGACATGCAAACGAAGCCCGATGAAAAACGTGTTTTATATTTAGATGGAAGTCTTACTAAGCAGGGCATTACCACACCCATATCTTTCTTGGGGTGCGATGTAATTGCTCTGACACAGTCCAAAATGTTTGAGAGAATGCTGGGAAAAGACTGTAGTAAAGATGTCATGGGAGGTTTGGCGACCACACGTGGTGGCCGCATGTATGTGAACGCTTCATCAACCATTAAATTTCAAGGACTCAAAAAAGTAGTCAAAGCATGGCGAACCGCTGACATCGCATCTGCTGAAATGCTTGAAACTATTGATTTAAGTGCATATATTCCCGACAAACTCCCAGATGCAATGAAGGGATTAAAATGGGGTGCTGTTAAGAACAATATAGGAGCGGTTAAGCTTACAATGAAAGCCTCTAAAAATCCTTTAGGATATAAAGCGTGGTATCAACCCTATGAAGATGCCTTTGACACTTATTTGGATGGGACTATAAAACAGCTGTCAGATTCCAAAGAGGTGTTATCTTTACGATTTGAGACGGTGTTTACAGAGATTATTAACCGTTATTATGAACTGTTGAACAAGATGATACCAATGACCTATGCAGCTGAATTGGCAAGAAAAAACATTGAGAAACAATTAAAAAAACATTTTGAAGATTATGAGATGAAAATGCAATATCTTCAAAGGTCACTTCCTGACAATGTTACCATTGATATGGGACTGATGATGTACGCTTTTTCACAAATGAAAGAGATTAAAGAAAACTCTTTTGATACGTTTAAACATAAGCTTGTAAAAGGTAAACTGAGTGATGAGTTCTTAAAACAGTGGGAGAATTATGTTAACCAATATGGCTTTAGGATAACCAATGAATTGGACGTAGCGGTTGTAAGACCTTGGGATGATTTGGAGGTATTGTTCAATCAAATAAAGATGATGTGTGACATCGATGAAGCATACAGTCCTCAAAAGATCTATGACGATTCAAAGCAATTGAGAGAAATGACGTATCTACAGTTACGAAAGAGTATATCAAAGAGTGGAAGAAAGAAATTGGATAAAAAGTACACCGTTTTAGTAGAACTGGGCGGTAAAAGGGAAGCGTTAAAATATTGGTATGCACGAAGTTTGGTTGTGATGCGACAAATCTTGATCAAAAAAGCTGAAGAATATGTATCCATTGGTGTTTTGAAAGAAGTCGATGATATCTTTTGGCTCAGCTTAGATCAAATAAACCGTATCGAAACCGTATCTCAAAGCGTACTTTACGGATGGATTGAGAAGAATAAGGAATATTACTGCAAGTTAAATCGAGTTCATGAATTTCCTAAGCTGATTGATTCCAGAGGCACAATCTTAAGAATGCCTATGAAAGAAGCTGAAGAAGGGCAATTGATTGGGCAGCCTATTTCACCGGGAATTGTTACCGGGCGTGTTAAAGTGTTAAATGAACCTAATGAAAAGCCACTCAACAAAGGTGAGATCCTTGTTACACGTGCCACTGATCCCGGGTGGACACCACTGTTTATTAATGCATCGGCTATTCTTCTTGAAGTAGGAGGTTTACTGCAACATGGTGCATTGGTTGCCAGAGAATACGGAAAACCTTGTATCGCAGGTATTGAGAATGTAATGCATCAATTGAAGGATGGACAATTAATCAAAATTGATGCAATCCAAGGTATTATTGAGATATTGGATGAAGACCATGAAATTAAAAGCTGATGAATGGCAATCCCAAAGCTATTATTAACCTCGCAGCTTTAAGACGTTGCGAGGTTAATACTTTTCAGCGCGCATACCTTTACTGAATACTTCTATAAATGAATCTGTAGCTTGCTTTCTAAATTCAGGTGTTGGATTGTTAACCAATGGATCACCATTGATATCTAAAATTGCGTATCCGATTAGAGAAGCATAAATAAGACGTGAAAGGGCTTGAACATCGAAATCAATAACACGTCCTTTGTCTTGGAGTTTCTTTAAATGCTTTTCAAGGGTTTCTAAGTAAGGTTTTACAATATCTTCGTAATAGAGATTCCCTAAGACTTTATCCGTTAATATAGCCGGCACTAGAGCTTTTAAAGCATTGCGGTCGTTTAAGAATCTTTCGGAAAACCGCTGCTCATTACTTTTATGGAGCTGAACCAATAAGTCTTCAACTGAATTAACATCGGCAGAAATCATAAAATTTCTTTTTTCAGAAACATATCGATTGGCTATGTTCATCAAAATGTCGTTTTTATTTTTAAAATAATTATATAAAGTGCCTTCGGCAATATCTGCTTCTTCGGCAATTTCTTTTGTGGTGGCTTGATGGAATCCTTTCTTTGCAATGACTCTGGTAGCAGCATCCATGATTTCGTTACGAACTTTATTTCTTTTGCGTTGTTTTCGCTCTTCTGTTGACAATAGCATCGCTCCTCATATTATGAATTTATACTCATTTTATAACATCTTTAAGGAATTGGCAATGCTTAATCTCTATCTCATATTTTTAAAAAAAATTAATGATAGGACTTAACAAAGGAAAGATTCGTGGAACTTTATTAGCGGCTGATATGGTATAATGAGATTTATTAGACATTGGATTAAATACAAAATTAAAGAAAAACTGTGAAAAGAAGATAACTGACTTTCCGGTGAGTTTTAGGAGATAAACAGATGAAAGTAAATTATAGTTCCAGTTTGTGGGATAAAGGAAAAGGATTTTGGGGCGTAAAGCAAAGCGTGAATTGGGAATTCAACTATCAGGGCAACACACATTATATTCCTGTAATATATCGCTTCACAAAAGGCATTGTTTTTGATGTGATAACTATTTTAGATGAGGAAAAGATTCGTGAATTTTTTGATGAGTATGAAGCTGTTGTAAAAGAATTAACACCATTGGAGAGACGCTGTGTAGAGCAGGAAAATCCTTATCAGCCCTTATCCATCAAAGAAATATACATAGAAGGTAAAATCGTAGAAGGCGACTTTTCTTCCAGCAGTACCATCAGCATACCGTGGGAAAGACAAGACCATAAGCTGACGTCGGTTCTGCGTAAAGCATATCCTGATACTATAAAAGATACGGATTGCTTCGCTTGTCACCGCTTTTGTTTACCATATCCAGTGGTAGACTCCAAAGTACAAAAAATATTAAGGTTTTTGCGGCTTAATAGAATAAGACGTTTACAATTTTCTACGCCGCCTATTGCATTGTTTTTTCCTTTGGATATCCATTTTGAAATGCAAGACCAAGGAGACCATAAAGAGATTACCTTTGTACATCCCAAAACAGAAATCACATATAAACTGTACTTTCAAAACCCGGAACTTTTAGAAATACCAATAAATGAAGAGAAAACTGAGAGTATATACGCAATGCAGGCCATGTATGAAATTGAACCGGCTTTACCTCATGGCGACGGTCTAAAGTTCGATACCAGTATTGAATACACACAATCGTCTGAAGGCAGATTTAGCCCCAAAGCGACTGGGGCTATTGGCATTATTGGTGGAAGTTGCGGCCCTACAGCCATTATTGCCACGAATAATAAAGAAGAAAATATCCCCTGTGGTTTGCATGGATTGCCATTACGTAGCTGTTGCTCTGTCCCAAGCTTTAACAAGGAAGATACCATGGATTTTGTTCTTGAAGGTATTAATATCAGAAGCTGTGATGGCAAGAAATATTTACTGAGAAAGGACTAAGGATATGGATAGTGAGGAATCTAAAAAAGAGTATATAGCAAGAATAAATAAAGTCTTAGATTATATTGGAAACAACCTGGATAAAAACTTATCTCTAGAAGAACTATCCGGTGTAGCATTTTTTTCTAAGTATCACTTCCATAGAGTATTTAGATCTATAATAGGGGAAACCTTAAATGAATATACAAAAAGATTGAGACTTGAAAAATCCTTGATCTTATTAAAAAATTTTCAGGACTATTCCATAACTGATATTGGGCTGGAGGTAGGCTTTTCTTCAGCCTCTAATTTTTCAGCAGCTTTTAAAGACTACTATGGCATTACACCTAGTAGTTTTAAAATAAATAAAGATATTTCTTTGATGAGTAAATATATGCCTAGTGGTAAGGTGAGAGAAAGTAGATCCAATATAGACTCAAACCGAGAACAGAGAATAAGAATAGAAAAATTGCCGGATTACAAGGTTATATATGTAAGACATATTGGCAGTTATTTTGATGCAACAAAAGCGTGGGAAGCATTGATGGATTATGCATACAAAAAAAATATGATTGATGAAGAAACATTAAAGATAGGGATATCATATGATGATCCTCAAATAACCGACGAAAAAAAATTAAGATATGATGCATGTATAACCGTTAATCGTACTGTAAAGGAGAAGGATAAAATAGGGGCTAATATTATACCGGGAGGTCTTTTCGGAATTTATGAGTTTTATGATCAACCTACTGAACTTATTAATGTGTACGATTATATCTATACGGTATGGCTTCCCAAAAGCGGATACCTGCCGGATGATAAAAGCTGTTTCGAGATATATAAATATGATGTATGTAAATATGAGGCAAGCAAATTGCCTATAGAAATATGTGTACCTTTACGAAAAATAAGATAACTGCTCCTTAGCGTTTTTATAGCAAGATTTCAAAAGTATTCAGTAATAAGAGTTGTTATAATTGAAATTACTTATGAAAAGGAGGATGAGTTATGTTGGAATATCATAAAGGTGGAAGATTTGGCAGAATAACAAAAGCCATGATCAATGAGGGATTTGAGGGATCACTGGAGAAAGTACTTTATGATTCTATAGATTTTCCCCAAATGAGTAAAAAACAAAGTGTAGAATATGTAGAAAATGTTGTAAATCGAATGGAAAATAATTTAGGGAAAGAGCATACAAAAAAAGTGTTAATAAAATGTGGCAAACAATGTTGTGGTAAATCATGGCGTAATTTTGTTAAAAATATATGGGAGTCAACCGATAATATTGAAAGTTTTTTCAAATTGCTCAACGAGAAAGAAGCGGCATATCATACGGTTTTCTCATTTGAACGAGAGAAAAATATTATATCCATTAATAGGAGTAAGTGTATATGTGGATTAGTTGATAAAGCAAAAAGAAAATTTAAGTCTAATCTTTACTGTGAGTGCAGTACAGGCCACTTTTTAGAATTCTTTGAATCGGTTTTTAATGTTGAAAATATTGAATTAAAACAATCAATATTATTGGGTTCGGATAGCTGCCAATGGATAGTAAAAATCAGAAATAAATGATAGATTAAAAATAACTTTTTTAAATAATTATAGCCCAAATGATATAAATCATTTTATATCATTTGGGCGGTATACTACTGCTTCATTAAAGCCTACTATATTAAATAACATCGCAACCGAGCTGGCAACATTGAACATCATTACAACATATACAACCTTTATAAGATACAATACTATCATCTGTATAATCTATTGCTAATTCACTTATTGAATCTAAAGCTATGGCAAGTTTACAACCGGCAGGGATCGTAGCAATTGGATTAGCAGTAAGTCCATTCAGTATTACAGCTACATTGCCTGTTCCTCTATTAGTAAAAACGACTGTTCCAAAGCAAGTATCAGAACCAACAAATATGGTTACAATTTCACCTGCAGTGCCTGAACAAGTACCACAAACTGGAGTTTTTATCATATCATCACCTCCAAAAACGAGTAATATAACAAAGTGAAAGAGTATTAATGAATGTCGTTGTATTATAGTCATTACATTATACTATACGACACCTTTATCAAAGATGTTACAAATGAATACATTTTATGACATTAAGCTCATGCTTACTGTTACTAAATTAATTTAATAAATTTTATAATAATTATAGCCCAAATTATTTATATAATTTGAGCATATACCATTGCCTTTATAAAGACATATCATTTAAATTAATGTCACAATCGAGCTGGCAGCATTGAATATCATTACAGCATATACAACCTTTATAAGATACAATACTATCATTTACAAAATCTATTGCTAATTCACTTATTGAATCTAAAGCTATGGCAAGCTTACAACCCGCAGGGATCGTAGCAATTGGATTAGCAGTAAGTCCATTCAGTATTACATCTACACTGCCTGTTCCTCTATTAGTAAAAACGACTGATCCAAAGCAAGTATCAGTACCAACAAATATGGTTACAGTTTCACCTAAATCGGATGCGCAAGTTCCACAAACTGGAGTTTTTATCATATGATCACCTCCAACCAAGTAATATAGTAAAGTGAAATAGCAAAAAATTAATGATTTTGCTTTATTACATCACTATATTATACTATACGACAGGTTTGTTGAAGATGTTACAAATATATACGTTTTATAACATTGGTTTTGCATTAATAAAATAATATTTCTTAAAATATATCTATTATAATTTTCTTAGTTTTTCATTCAGCTTTTTATAGATTCGCTGTTGAAACCAAGGCTCTGTTGATGCCTGGATGGCTTCATCTAAACCATACCATGCTACGCCGCTATTTTCTTCCGGTTTTATCGTTAGGATTTCTTTGTCATCTGCTTCCAGGAGGTATGTAATATTCAAATGCAAGTGAGAAGACACGTATTCACCTTTTTTTTCATGTCCGTCCACGGTTAATATCTCAAGTGAAAATATATCATTTGTAATGGGTGCAACCTGATTTAGGCCGCTTTCTTCCATAACCTCTTTAACAGCCACAGAAATCAAATCCTCATCTCCATCAGCATGACCTCCCAGCCAAGACCAAGAGTCATAAATATTGTGATATGCCATTAATACTTTATTTTTCTCTTCATTAACAACCCATGCAGACGCTGTCATATGGGCCGTCTTATTATTTCTGCTAAAAATGTCTTTCTGATTCTCAAGAAGTCGTAAGATTTCCATTTTATCTTGTTTTTCTTGTTCATTAGTGGGTATATAATACTTAATCCGATTAATAATATCCATTTTCTCAAACCTCCTTCATACCTCAATAATCACTTTTTCGATGAAAAATTATAGCATATATTTTATAAACAAACAACTATATAGGGGCAGCCCTAGATATGGATAGCCAAAACGTGAATCAATATTAGCGAATTTTGACGTAAATTGTAGAATATTCGGAAAAATAGTATAATGAATGACTAGTATAAAAAATAAAAATGAAAGGATGAGTCGATGGATAAAGTATTCATTAGAATTGTTTTTTTTGTTTTCTTCATGGTGTTATTTATGACGATACAAAAATTTTTCCCAAGAAGAGCACAAAGTCCATACTTAAAAGATTATAAACGAGAAGCAAGCAATATAATCATTATTTTCTTAAATAGTCTTTTGGTCCGATTTCTAATACCAATTCTTCCAATAGGAATGGCGATGATCTGTATTGAAAGAGGTATTGGGATCTTAAATTTATTTAATTTTAATGATTATATAGAAATTATCACAGCCGTTATATTTTTAGATATTGTTATTTATTGGCAGCATCGACTATTTCATAGACTAGATATTTTATGGAAACTGCATAAAATGCATCATTTTGACCCGGAGATAACGACCAGCACCGGTTTAAGGTTTCATCCTTTTGAAATCATGATATCCATTGGTATTAAATTGCTTGCTGTAATGGTTATTGGTGCATCACCACTTGCCGTATTAATATTTGAGATATTATTGAATGTAACAGCTATGTTTAATCACTCAAATATTAATATACCTATTAAAGTAGATCGGATGCTTAGAAAAGTGTTGATCACACCTGATGTCCATCGTATTCATCATTCTGTGTATCGAGGTGAAATGAACGCTAACTTTGGGTTCAGTGTTGTTTACTGGGATATTATCTTTAAAACATTTATAAATCAACCAAAAGATGGGCATTTAAATATGAGGATAGGATTAGTCGGTTCTCCGGAAGAAAAAATTTATTTTCCAAAGATGTTATGGCTTTAGTAGATGATAAGGAGTCAATGATGAAAAAAGTTCTATGGTTTGTTTATTTATTGATTTTTATAATGATGGTTATGGGATGCGCAGGTGAAGAGATTTACGATGAAAATATATTGGATCAATCATGGGAAGAATACTTAGAGAATGCAAAAGGTACGGAAGTCAATTTGTATATGTGGGGAGGAAGCTCAAGCGTCAATCAATATATAGATGATTTTGTTGCTCCAAGGATTAAAGACCTTTATGACATAGGGTTAAATAGAATTCCAATTGATGATGCAAGAGAAATGATCAATAAGTTAATGGCTGAAAAACAAGTTGACAAACAAAATGGCAGTATTGATGTCATGTGGATTAATGGAGAAAACTTTCAGATTGCAAAAGAAGAAGCCTTATTATTTGGTCCTTTTGTTGATAAAAGCCCTAACTACTTACAATACGTTAATCATGAAGCAGTGGATTTGATTTATGACTTTGGGATAAGCACGGATGGATTGGAAATGCCTTTTGGCAAAGCACAATTTGTATTGGTTTATGACAGCGCAAGATTAGAACATCCGCCTGCTTCAGCAGAAGCATTAAAGAAATGGGTGGCGGATCACCCCAATAAATTTACGTATCCTGCACCGCCGGATTTTACAGGAAGTGCTTTTTTGAGAAATATGTTGTATGAAGTAACAGGCGGTTATGAACCATATCTAAAGGACAATGGAGAGCAGGTTGTTCATCAACAAAAATCAATGGTTTATCAATATTTAAACGATATAAAACCATATTTATGGCGAGAAGGGAAAACTTATCCCGAAAGCTCTGCAAAATTAGATCAATTGTATGCAAGTGGAGAAGTCTGGATGACCATGTCATACAATCCAATGCATGCTGAAAACAAAATAAGCAGCGGGGAGTTCCCTAAAACATCCAAAACCTTTGTATTGGATAAGGGGACACTTTCCAATACACATTACCTTGCAATACCTTTTAATGCTTCAAATAAAAAAGGTGCTATGGTTGTCATCGATTATTTATTGTCTCCTGCAGCACAAATAGAAAAACTTAAACCGGAAGTCTGGGGAGATGGCATGGTTTTGGATACCAATCAGCTTTCAGATCAAGAGAATGATCTAATTCGCAAATTGACCAATAGCGACGCTGTACTGTCTCAAGAAAAGCTGCAAGAATCAAGAGTTCCGGAAATGCCGTCAACTTATGTTGACATATTAGAAAGAGGTTGGAAAGAAAATGTGGCTAAGGAATAATCCATACTTTAAGCTGTTACCGGCGATATGTGTATTGTTTTTTTTATTCTTTGGAGGTATCCTATTTGGATTTCTCCAAAGTATTGGATTATTTTCGTTTTGGGAGGATCATCATTTCACATTTAGGCATTACCTTGAAATATTTAGGAATTATGACGTATTACTATCGTTTTCTTTAAGTCTCAAAATATCTATTTTGTCAACATTCATTTCATCTGCATTAGGCTTGTTCATCATATATTTGTTGTATGGTCTGGTTGTTAAGAATAAAACAAAGTTTGCGTTGGTTATGCAAAGAATCATACAATTCCCCATGTTGTTACCTTATCTTGTGGTTGCATTTCTGATTTCGATTTCATTAACTCAAAGTGGATGGATTTCAAGACTATTGTATCAGTTTGGATTCATAAAGGATATGATTCAATTTCCAATCATTGTACATGATCAAGCTGGAATGGGCATTGTTTTAGCTTATGTTTGGAAGACAACGCCTTTCATTGTATTCATGCTTTTTCCTGTTTTGCTGCAAGTCAAGAAAGAGTGGTATGAAGTAGGGAAAGTATTCGGTGCAGATAATAAGAAGTTTTTTTGGAACATCGTCTTGCCAATGCTTTATAAACCTTTGACAATAGCCACATTTATTGTTTTTGCCTATACTTTTATAGCCTTTGAGATACCCTATATGCTTGGGGTGACATATCCCAGGACCTTATCGGTATTGGCATATGAGATATACTCAAAAGGGGAACTGGTTGAAAGACCATTAGCATTGG
>JANQMT010000198.1:0-21207 GCA_028279945.1 Clostridia bacterium | reverse complement strand
GTTTCCTTTGTTGATACATCGATCATTAATACTTTGCCCATGTATCCACCATAATTAGTGCTCATGTAATTCTCCCCTTTATTTTTTTAGAGATTACTTGTTCTAGGTTTCTTTATTTAGGGCTTGGCTTTTATTTACAGTGAATGAAGGTTTAATCCTACCGCCGTCAAAGCTGCTTCACTTAAAGCCTCAGACAGCGTCGGATGAGCATGGACAGTGTTGACAATATCCATTACTTTCATCTTTTTCTGTACGGCTAAGGTCATTTCGCTAATGAGTTCTGTTGCTTTAGGTCCAATGATAGCTGCACCCAGGATTTCTTCCGATTCTTCGTTGATCATAAGTTTAACAAAGCCCTCATTATGTCCTTCAATTATGGCTTTACCGTTCCCATAGAACGGGAAGCGAGCTATTTTCACTTGTTCGTATAATTCAGAGGCCTTTTTCTCGGATAATCCTACGCTGGCCACTTCCGGGTACGTATAAATGCAGTGCGGAATAGCGGAATAATCCACATCACAAGATTTGCCCAGAATATTGAAGACAGCTATACGGGCCTCCTGATAGGCTACATGTGCTAACTGCTCACTGGTCGTCACATCGCCAATGGCATAAATGCCAGCAATGTTAGTTTGCATGTGTTCATCCGTATCCATTCGCCCGTTGTTCATTTTTACACCTAGTTCCAAGACTCCCACATCCTGCAAAGAAGCTTTTCTTCCCACAGAAACCAACAATTTATCACATTCTATTGTCTGCAAGGAACCGTCAGCCAGTTTAATCTCAAGGAGCAAATCACCGTTTGATTGTTTTTCTACACTCTGAGCCATGGTATTAACATAGACTGTAACCCCGTTTTTTTCTAAAAAATATCTGAGGTTTTTTGAAAGCTCCTCATCCTCTGTAGGAATAAGACTAGGTGTCAGTTCGACAATGGTTACCTTTACCCCCAGACGGGCAAATATAGAAGCAAACTCTACGCCAATAACGCCCCCGCCGATGATGGTCAGTTGACGGGGCAGTTCTTGAAGTGAAAGCATTTGTGTGCTGTTTAGTATTTGCTCTCCGTCAGGCTCAAAGCCCGGGATAATCACTTCTTTAGCTCCGGTAGCCACAATAATGTTATGGGTCTTTATTTCTTCGCTGCCTTTTTCATGTTTTACCAAAACAGTATGGCCATCGACGATTTTGCCTTCGCCTTTAATAAGATTGATTTTATTGGCTTTCACCAAATGGTTAACCCCACCCACCAATTGAGCTGTGACACCACTTTTAAATTCTGCCATTTTCCGAAAATCAAACCGGACCGAACCATACGCTACACCATACTCTGCTGCTGCGGCTGCTGATGCATATACATCAGCACATTTTAAAAGAGCTTTGGTGGGAATGCAGCCTGCATTTAAACAGGTACCGCCTAGGTTGTCTTTTTCCACAAGCGTCACATTTAATTTAAGGCGAGCTGCTAAAATGGCAGCGGAATATCCCCCCGGTCCTCCGCCGATAATTACTACGTCATTGATTATCTTTTCGCTCATGTAAATTCACTCCTTTATAAGCCCTTTATGTTGTACCCTCATAATTGCGGGCTTTTTCCTGACCGCTTAACACTCGTAGCGCACCCCAGGCTAATGCCTCCATTTCGTTCTCTCCGGGTATAATTTCCACCGGGCATATAAACTCCACCTGTTCTTTCACCCATTTTGTCAATATTTTAGAATGCGCAATGCCTCCGGTCATGATGATTCTTTTTACTTTTCCGCCGACTGCTGCAGCCAGTTCCCCTATACCCTTGACTACCTGGTATGCCATGGCGCGATATAACATTTCAGCTTCTTGGTCTCCAGCTTTAATTTTTTCCTCAACTTCCAAAGTGTTATTGGTCCCCAGATGAGAGAGGAATCCTCCTTGCCCCCGAAGTTTCCGAGCAAGGGTTTTTTTATCATACTGGTAGGCAGAACAAAATTTGATCATTTCCTGAGCCGGAATTCGCCCGGCCCTTTCCGGAGACATTGGTCCCTCATCGTCAGAAACAATATCAATCATTTTCCCTTTGGCAAACAAGCCAATCGATATTCCTCCGCCCAAATGCGCTACAACATAGTTGGTATCATCAAAGGAAAGTCCATATTTCTCAACGGTTTTTAACACTGCTGCCCGCATATTTAAGGTATGAACCAGACTTTTGCGCCGTATTTCACGTAAGCCGGTAATCTTAGCTATAGCTTCCATTTCATCTACGGCGACAGCATCATAGATATAGGCTGGGACCTCAAGGGGACGAGCAATGTCATAAGCAATTATAGCACCAAGGTTAGAGGCATGCTCCCCGACCGGGTTATGAGTTAGTGTATCTACCATCAGTTGATTCACCTGATATGCACCAGATTTTACAGGAGGTAAAAGTCCTCCTCTTCCCACAACAGCCGATAGGTCCTGTATCTCTACCCCATGACTTTTTACAAATCTCATTATCGCCTCTTTGCGAAAGGGCCCTTGCTCACTAATAGAGAGAAATGAACTTAGCTCCCGGGCAGTATGCTCAATATTGGCGGTACACTTTTCCTTCTCGTTCTCATACAAAGCAACCTTGGTAGAAGTGGAACCAGGGTTTATGACTAATACTAAATAATCCATACTTTTATAACACCTCACACTACTATCTACAAGTTCATTCATTTTTTTCAGTTCTTTGGCATCTACGGTTTCCTGAATTTTAGTGCAGACTACTTCAGAAGGTCTCTTACGCTCTTAACAATGATGTCTTTGTTGGGCAGGCAATACTGTTCCGGCATACCGAAAGGCAGCGGAATATTAGCTGCTCCCACTCTAACAATAGGTGCTTTGAGATAAGGGAAGAAATACTCTGAAATAACAGCACTCATTTCACCTCCGAAACCGCCTCTCTTAGGCGCTTCGTGTACAATAAGGACACGTCCTGTCTTTTTGACGGATTCCCCAATGGTCTTTTTATCCAATGGAATTAAAGTACGAGGATCTATAACTTCAGCACTAATGCCTTCTTTAGCCAGCTCTTGTGCCGCATCCAAAGCTTGATAAACTTGAGACTGTAAGGCAATAATCGTTACATCTTTTCCTTCCACCATTACATTTGCTTGACCCATTGGAATGGTGTACTCTTCTTCCGGTACTTCTCCTTTAATTCCCATCATAGCTTTATGTTCTAAAAACAACACCGTATCATTGTCACGGATAGCTGTTTTTAAAAGACCCTTTGCATCGTATGGTGTTGAAGGCATTAGAATTTTAATACCAGGGAAGTTCATGAACCAGGATTCAATACACTGTGAATGCTGAGCTGCAGCACCACAACCGGCTCCTTGAGGTGCTCTGATGGTCATAGGTGCACTTAATTCGCCACCTGACATATAACGTTGTTTCGGTCCCTGATTTGCTACCGCATCAAAACCCATGATAATAAAATCAGCAAACTGCATTTCTACAATAGGTCTTTTACCAGCCATGGCTGCTCCTACGCCAAAATTAGCGTATCCGGATTCGGCAACAGGCATATTGAAAACACGATCAGGTCCAAATTTCTGGTAAAGTCCCACAGACTGCCCAAATACACTTCCCATTTGTGCGACATCCTCTCCAATGAGAAATACATTAGGGTCTCTTTCCATTTCCTCCATTTGAGCTTCCAAGATTGCTTGATTCATAGCGATTTCTCTCATATTAAGTCACCTCCCAGATTTGTTGCATAGACCTGGTCATAATCCAAGGTTTGTTCTACAGTAGGCATAGGTTCTTTTTCAGCATAATCAAAAGCTTCATCTATTTGCTTTTGTACTTTAGCATCGATTTTAGCTAATTGATCTTCTGCAACACCCTTTTCTAGTAATATATCTACAAAACCCTTAATACAATCCTCTTCAAGCGCTGCTTCATATTCCTTAGGATCACGGTAGGAACAAGCATCTCCCTCAAAATGACCTCTCCAACGATAAGTTTTAGCTTCCACTATACTTGGTTGTCCTTTTTTGGCTTTAGCTATGGCATCCTCCAATGTTTCTTTAACTGCGATAACATCGTTACCGTCAATGGTAACGCCTTCCATACCATAAGCAGCTGCTCTAACTGAAAGATTTTCCACTTTGGTCTGTTCTTTAATGTGGTTGGATATAGCCCAGCCATTATTTTCAATATAGAAAACAATAGGCACATTAAGAACAGCCGCAATATTCATACCTTCATGGACATTACCTTCACTGGCTGTACCATCACCTAGTACACAAACCACTACCGCGTCTTTTTTGTCCATTTTTAAAGCCCAAGCATATCCAACTGCCTCGGGAATTCCTGCACCTAACATACCATTAACCGGCAAAACTTTGTCTTCTTTACTGGAAATATGAAAGGTAAAAGCTTTCCCTTGGTTGTAACCAGTAATTCTGCCTAATAACTCTGCCGTCATTTTCTTTAGATCAAGCCTATTGACCAAACCCGGATGAAAACGATGCGTCGGCAACAGATAATCATCGGGCCCCATAGCATTAATAACACCAACTTGTGCCGCTTCCTGCCCAATCCCTAGGTGAAAAAAACCCTGCAGCTTACCTTGTCCAAGTAAGTCCATAATTTTTTCCTCATACTTTCGTCCCAAAACCAACTGCTCATAAAATATGAGCAATTCACTATTTGAGTACTTCATTCTTACACCTCCATTATATTTTTCTCTTATTTGCCAAAACTTCCTGTCGCTCCTTGTTAGTCCTCCCCCTATAGGTTGCCTAGAAATTCCTGGGGATTTTTCATAATATCCTTGATGTTTGACAGGAAAGTTACTGCCGGAATCCCATCCATCACGGCATGATCAGCCGTAAGGGATAAAGTCGTTAGCGGTCTGACAGCCGTACTGTCATCTTCAAGTACCACAACTTCTTTTCGGGTAGCTCCCACGGCTAAAATCGCTGCTTCCGGGGGATTAATAATTGGTGTAACCATATCTACATCAAACATACCCAAGTTGCTGATTGTAAAGGTACTCCCTGACATATCTTCTGGTTCGATACGTTTTTCTTTAACTTTTAGAGAAAATGCCTTAAGTTCTTGTGAAATTTGCAACAAATCTTTCTCTTCTACATTTTTAACAACCGGTACAAAGAGACCATCTTCTGTTCCCACTCCCACACCGATATTGACAGATTTGTAGAAAACTTGCTTACCATCTACAATGGATGAATTTAGCACTGGGTTTTTTTCCAGAGCGATACCTACTATTTTTACCAACATATCGGTGTAGCTTATTTTTATTCCACCATCAGCATAGTCTGCTTTTAGGGCCGCCAGCTCCGTCATGTCCGCTCGGGTAGTCATTGTCCCTTGAGGTGAGCGTTTCAAACTTTCGGACATTCTTTCTCCAATAGTTCTTCTAAGACCACTTAAAGATTTTTCCTCCAATACAGTTTTGGGACCTTTGGAAACCGCTTCTTCAACTTTGTTCTCCTGCCGGGACTTAGGGGCAGAACTCGAAGCAGCCGACTCTGAAAGAGTTGCTACTACAGCACCCACAGCCACTGTTTCACCTTCTAAAACAATTATCTTATTCAGAATGCCGTCTGCCGGGGCTTCAATTTCGTTGGTGATTTTCTCAGAAGCAATCTCAGCCAACGGTTCCCCTTTTTTTACTGCATCCCCTTCTTTCTTGATCCATCTGACTAAATTTCCTTCTTTCATTGACATTCCTAATCTAGGCATATGCACATCCATGCTCATAATCACGTCCTCCTCGTTGTTAAATCTTATTCTTTATTCTTTGCCAGTTGCAGACACTATATAGTCCATTATGTCACCTATACATTTTTTTCACATCGTGCATATTGCTTAATCTTCATTGAAGATATATACGAAATATTACGTATTTTCAATTATTTAAGAAGAGCGCCTTTGATTTAATCAATTAATTTGTTATAATTGTGTTATAATTCGGCTAATTTATATCCTCATCTTATATTGGAGGTCAACTGTATCATGGTTAACGCTCAGCTTACTAATGACGACTACGAAAATATCTTACAATTCATATCCATGATTCGGGATGAAAAAAATGATTACCAATATGCTGTATTAAAATATCTTTCTAAAATATTTGCTTTTAATCATCTTACATTCCATTTGATTAATCAGGATGGACGTTTCACAAGTTCTTTAGGGCTTAATATTAGTAAAAAGCTTTTTCAGTTATATTCTGAATATTATTTTAAAACCGATATTTTTCATCCCATCAATGTTTCTTCTCAACTCATTTTGAGTAAAAACACCTTTACTATTACTGATCTCATGTCATTGCAGCAATATGAAAACACAGAGTATTACAATGATTTTCTTAAAATAGATAATTTGTTTTACGAAATAGCAATGCCATTGAAATCAGGCCAAAAGCTTATTGGTGCCATAGCAATATTCCGGCCAAAAGAAGATGGCAACTTTACTCCAAAAGAACGCAAGCTTTTAAGTAATCTTTCCACTCATATTGCCTTTCACCTGAATGAATATTTAGAAACAACTCAAATAAAAAACGAACATCAGATTTACAAAAACTGTATTTCTCAATTACCTTTGGGGCTGGTTGTTTTAGACAATAACTGGAATATTGTGAGCAGCAATGATATGGCCAAAATGTACTGTTATGACCTTTTAAGTAATAATAATTTACAAGACCCTGTATCTGAAGTAATAAAAAGTATTCTGCCAAATATCTCATTTCAATCTATAAATACTTCGACGGTTGTTTATAATGATTTGGAATCTTATGACTTGAAGGTGGTCCCTTCTATAGTTCCAAATACAAACAAAGGAATCGATACCTATTATTTACTTCACCTGATTAAAAAAAAACCTTCTACACTAAAAAAACTCCAATCGCCGGACCATCACTACAATTTGACAGACCGCGAATTGGAGATTGTACAGCTTATTGCCCAAGGCCTTTCTAATAAGGAAATAGCTGAAATCCTATTTTTAAGCACTAACACCATAAGAACACATATTAACAATATATTTAATAAGTTAAGTGTCAGCAACCGTACAGCAATTCTATATAAAATGGGGATGATCCAAAGAGCTGATTGAAAATAAAATATCTCCAACCATAAAAACGATTGGAGATAGAAGAATAACATCCTCATATTTAGTTTTATTTTTGCTGAATGGCTTGGTATGCTCTATGCACATCTTCTTTTTTTACAGATATCTCATAGTTTTCACGGTTATGATTACGGGTGCCAATTGCTGCCGCCATCGATATACCTTCAGGATTTCTGCCTTTAAAACCGTTACCTATAATCTTGGTTTTTGATTTTATGCCATTGTCTATGAGCCTTCCCCTGACACGAGCATATTCCTCAATATTACTTGTTATGGAAATTGTCTTCCATCCCAAGATTGTTTCTAATATTTTCGTTATCATTTTATCCACCCTTTATAATCATAATTTTATATCGTAACAAGAACAAATAGTTCGTATAGACAATTCTCTATTATTTTACCATAAATATACATTTTTTTATCTTGTAAATTTATGTAAAATAAAATTCAAACGCTTTGGTCAATTTATATAATCTACATATGATTCAAACAATGTATTTTCCATATGCTTTACCTTTATATTCTTGAATAGCCCTCCCCATATGATGACAGAATAACTGCATATTCCTCTTTTTTTCTGAAAACAGTTGTAGGACTGACCTATGGACTGAATATAGTGGCCATAGATGTAGGATTGTTTTTTCGTAAATCCTCCTCGTGACATATATACCAGACCATTTTCTATGCCCATAGCTGCATTTTTATAAGCCATATATCCATATGCACAGGCTGCAATGATTAATGGTATGCCCAGCCAAATTAACCCTATTATGAAAGCTATCATAAAAGCTGCTATAATAGCCGCCAATACTTTAAAGAATATAAAATGAATAAGCGATTTTTTTGGCGGTCCGTGAATACTTTCATTCTTATGATGAATTTCCGGTAACAATTCATTTATAATTTGTTTTTTTAGTTTCTCATTACAGTATGGGTATAAAACTGCTTTTTCATCGCCTTCATCACCATACCCAATGCTTTCAACTTCAATGCTGTATTTGTGAAACCATTGCATTAAAAGGGATTGTTTAATATGTATTCCTTTGATTTTCTGTCTTTTAAGGCTATACTTTTTCTTTTCAAGTAACCCATAACTTATTTGTAAAGTATCCGGCTCAATTTGAACTTTAAACCCTGTGTAGCGAATGATATTTCTCAACAGCACAATCAAAAAACCCATAACAAGAGATATGCCTACAAATGCCAAAAGCCTATTGATTGTAACTAGGATATTATCAAAGTAAGTATCGCTATTAAGTCCTATTAAGTTGGCTATACTGCTAATGTGTTCATGTAACGCAAATAAAACAAATATCGTTTCCATAAGTCCATTTGAAAGTAAGGAATAACGAATGAGTTCCATTGGACTTACAGAATAAGTATTCCCTTTTTCTATAGAACCCTCTTGTGAAACGCTTTTCTTTAATAATGCTTCTTGTAATGTCTTTGCCCGGTCTGTTTTCAATAGAAGGATGATTTCTGAACCTATATCGCTGATGCTCTCTGTATCAATCTTGACTCGTGACAGATGAAATAACTGATTCAATAGATTCTGGGATAAGTCTATGGTATTGATTTTGTCCAGCGGTATATTTCTTGTCACTTTATGAATGATACCTTTATGAAAATATAACTTATTTTCTTCTATATAAAAATAAGTGTACTTCCATGATAAAATAAGGCTTATATTAATAACCACCAGATACAATATAACACTCCCTACAACAATTGTTTCACTCAACTTATTCATCAAAAAAATATAAAGCGCTATTATAGGGACTATTTGTTTTACAATACCACTAATTATAACACGTGTTAATAAAGATACCGGGTGATTGCGTTCACCTTTTGGGTTACTCATCATCATCACCTGCTTGAATAATGTTTGTTAATCCACTGGAAATTTTCTTTGCTTCTTCATTTGTCAATGCAGGTATCCTATGGACCCCTCCTGCGGTATTGATGGTGATAGCGGCAATCCCAAGCAACCGATCAATAGGCCCCTGCCCTACATCAATGTATTGAATCCTTGATATAGGGATCACCATATGGGTTCTTACAAAAATACCATAAAAAAGATCAATTCTATCATCTGTAATGCTATAACGCCACTCTTTATACTCAACCAAAGGAAATATAAATATATAACTTAATAGAAATAAAAGTAATAGTCCACTTACACCATGTATCCAATAAATCAATCGTTCATTTTTA
Organism: Clostridia bacterium; assembly: GCA_028279945.1. Taxonomy (GTDB): domain Bacteria; phylum Bacillota; class Clostridia; order Peptostreptococcales; family JAAYPU01; genus JAKSCF01. Next base: position 11,883 of record JANQMT010000198.1, on the reverse strand, counting down.
ATGATGGGTAATAGAAACAGATAGATGCCCACTCCATAGACACTCATTATGATTGTACAAGTAATCAAACGACTTATTATCCATGCCTTTACTGCTTTTTTATTTATTCTATTATGGGTCATTGTTGCGCCTCCTTGGCCTCTTCCCTGACATTTCAATGTAAATTTTTTTAGAACAATCTGCAATCTCAAAAGTTGGGCTTTGCCCAACTTTTATTACCTCTCTATACTCATAATATATAAATTCTCCGAGCAACAAACACTTCGCTTTATCTTTCCTCTAAAGCTACCATATTAAGTTTAATCTATGTTTCATGCTAAGTCAATTATATCCTTAAGGGCCATTAAATTAGAAATCTCATAGGTCGGCTTTATTTCTGTTTTGTTTTCAATCTTATTGGGATTATACCAGCACGTATCTACGCCAAAGTTTATTCCGCCTTGAATATCAGATGTTAGGCTGTCTCCTACCATCAAAACTTTGCTTTTGTCGGTATGTTTTATATTGTTCAAGGTGTGTTCAAATATTCTGGGATCAGGCTTAGATACCTCAACTTCTTCAGATACTACTATGTCCTCAAAGTATTTTGCTATAGTAGATTTTTTTATTCTGTTATCCTGAACATTGCTGAGTCCATTGGTAATGATCGTCAATCTATAATCTTTGTGCAGGCTCTCTACAAGCTTTATACTGTCATCAAATAAAAATGATGCATTAGATAAATGCTTCATATATGATGTTGAAAAATCAACTTCATTAAACTCAGCTTTTAGTTTATCTGCCAGTCTTTTAAATCTTTCCACCTTTAATTTTTTCTGAGTAATCAATCCTTCTTCAAACTCTTTCCATATAGCCGTATTGATTTCTTTGTATACTTTTAAATGATGATTTTCATCATATTCGATATCAAATTCAAGCATAGTATGTTTAAAAGCATCTCTTTCAGATTTCTTAAAATCGAATAAAGTCTCATCAGCATCAAATATTATAATTTCGTACTTCATAATTAACCTCCTTGTACTGCTCGCTCCTGTCTTTCTATCCATTCTATCCTTTACTCTTATTCACTAAAGAATGACATCCATCCTCTACTATCATATATCATTGTTGAACGATTTTAAAGGTTTTAAAACGGAATTAGTAAACGCCTCATTTTTATGGCTTTAAAAGCGATGCAACCAAAGATGCAACCAATGGTTGCGGAAAATCAAAGAGAGTTTGTAGTAGTAAACCGGTTATTTTGAGATAATAAAATTATCAAATTAGGTATTACGACTCAGAACTATACTTAAAAAATAGTTAGCATGAAATTTGAAAAAAATGGTAAACTGTAAATGGATAGAAAGAAGGGGAAAGTATCATGCACGATATCGGTAATCGAATTATAACATTAAGAAAAGAATTCAATATGTCACAAGAAGTATTGGCTGAACGTGTAGGTGTCAGCAGGCAAGCAATTTCCAAATGGGAAAGAGGTGAAGCCACGCCGGATATATATAACATCACTGCTTTGTCAGATATCTTCCAATTATCCATAGATGAATTCATTCGTGGAGAAGAATTTGATTTTAAAAGTAAGAAGCCTAAGATAATAGCAATTGAGCTGAAAAAGAATGCTGAAAAGCTCATTATGCTGGCTATCGCTATATTTATCGTCAGCGCTTTTGGATTTACTGTATTACCTTTCAGCAATGATATGAATTTACTAATATTTGGCTTAATGATCGCAGCAGGCATATTAATCATAATAAGGGGTGGTTTTATGTTTGAAAGATTTTATATGTATAACAAGGCTGTGAACCAGAAAGAGTACAACGCGTCAGCATCCAATAAAACTCTGTCTAAAAAGAGAAAAAACGCTATTGGTACGATTGTATCCATACTATGCACCATGATATATCTTTATATTTCATTTATTTATGGGCTATGGCACCCAGGATGGCTGGTTTTTCTTGTGATCCCCATAGCCTATGCAGTGTTTGATATTTTTGAAACGGATTAAGATGAAGGTGTTATAATCATTTTTTTAGTGAATCTATTTCCTTAATTTTAAGGTTGGGCATAAAGCCCAACCTTAAATATTATCGTTACTTAATTCTTAAAAACCTTCATTTGTTCAACATCTGCTTTTGGTGAAAACAAACAGGTATATTCTTTTATATCTCTTAAATGGTTCAAAACTGTATGCTCTTCTATTCCCGGTAACGCATATACCACATACATGACTTCTTGGGTGTTTTTCTGTATACGGGTACGTCTATCCGGTCCGTAAATAATACTGGAAATAATTTCGTTCTGATCTTTAATAAATAAGTCATTTGCAATTAACCGTTGTTCTTTATTATTGATGCCTGTATATGTTTCCCCACCTTTTGAAATATCCAAAGTAATAGGAAAATTCACATCTTGTAAATCATGTCCGGCAGATAATAAAAAATTTTTCAACTCACCCATAAACATGGCTTCAACCAATGTAGAAACCGACGGTATGGATTTTTTATTCAATGCTACAGATTCTAGCTGGAATAAAACATGATAATTCTTTTTAAATCGTTTATAATAATCCACATATTTTTTTATTATTTCTATATTTTTAAAATCACTTCTGCTGTATTCATTAAATTGACTTGTTAAAGCATTTTGTAATTCTTGCTTTTTGTCGTCCAATGCTTGATGAAATTGCAAATTGCATACATTCTTCATAACCAGTAATCCTACAGATACGCCGGGGTAAGCTTGTCTACATTCATCCGATATTAATAAAATTTTTTTAATCCTCCATTTCATTCATCTATATTTTCTTTTTATCTATCATAGCATGAAGAAATTGAACCATTGTAGTGCCAATTTACTTTCTTTTTATGGGTACCATTTTTTAAGGTTCATTAACCATCACTTCAACCGTCGCTACCGCTTTACATCTCAGATATTGCTTGAATGAGTACATCTTCGGCCTCTTCTTCTTTGAGCTTTGCAACGATTTCTCCCTTTTTGAAGAGTAATACATTATTTTTGCCGCAAGCTAAGCCTAAATCTGCTTCTTTAGCTTCTCCAGGCCCATTAACTTCACATCCCATTATGGCTACGGTTAAGTTTTTGTTAATGTCCTTTGTTCTATTCTCTACAGAGGTCGCTATTTTTTCTAAATTAGCATGACATCTGCCACAAGTTGGACACGAAATAATATTAATACCGTCTTGGATAACTTCTGCAGCTTTAAGGATTTCTTTTGCTGCATATATTTCTTGTACCGGATCACCTGTTAAGGATACTCTTATGGTATCGCCTATTCCTTCTAAAAGCAATGCGCCTATTCCAACAGCTGATTTTATTTTTCCACTTTGTACGGTCCCGGACTCTGTAATACCGATGTGCAATGGGTAGCTTATTTTGCTTGATATCAACTTATGGGCTTCATAATTCATCTTAACGCTAGATGATTTTAGAGAAATAATGATATTGTCAAAGTCCATATCTTCTATGGTTTTGATTTGATTTAATACACTTTCCACTAACCCTTGGGCAGTAACACCTTGATATTTAGCAATTATTGATTTCTCTAATGAACCTGAATTGACACCTATTCGTATAGGTATTTGATAGTCTTTGGCTTCATTGATAATAACTTGAACCTTTTCACTTGACCCAATGTTGCCGGGGTTTATTCTAATCTTATCGGCGCCTTGATGAATGGCTTCAACTGCTAAACGGTAATCAAAGTGTATATCCGCTGCTACAGGAATCTTGGACTGCTTTTTTATAGCCCCAACAGCATATGCTGCTTCAAGATCAGGAACCGCAACTCTTACCAATTCACATCCTGCTGTTTCTAATCTTTTTATTTGATCTACCGTGCTATCTATATCTCTTGTATCTGTATTGGTCATAGATTGAATGGAAATGGGCGCCCCCCCTCCAATAGCAAGACCTCCACAGATAACTTGTTTTGTTTGTCTTCTTTTAAACATAATCAAAGCTCCCAACTTATTCGAATATCATCCACTAATTAATCAGGTTGGGCACGGAGACCCAACCCTACATTTTCTTATATTCCTGTAACCTGTAACCTTGTGCTATTTAAATATAAACCGATCAAAGTCTTTAAAGGTTACAAATATCATAAGTCCAATTAATATTACAAATCCAATAAAATGAATAAATCCTTCTTTCTCGGGATCAATTTTTTTACCTGTAATACCTTGAACCACTAGAAGCAATAATCGCCCACCATCCAGCGCCGGAAAAGGCAGCAGATTAATAACGGCTAAGTTCATGCTGATCATGGCTGTAAAGTTAGCCACATAAACAGGCCCCATCCTTGCGGCTTCTCCTACTAAGTGAATAATACCGACAGGTCCTACTACATCATTTGAAGATGCCTGCCCTCTAAACAAAATGACAAAGAAATTTAGCATTGCACCGACTAACATAAATGAATATTTAGTCCCTTCAACAACAGCTCTCTTAAAAGAAAATTCTTTAGTTTGAACAATACCAATTATCCGTCTGCCGTTTTCTACCATAATGTTCGAATCCAGTTCTATTATTTCGCCATTTCTTCTTAGTGTAATATGAATTTGTTCTCCGGTACTTGTGGTAATAACACCTACAATATCTTCCCATGTGTTAATCTCCGTACCTTCTATATTGATTATTTCATCGCCAGTTTGTATACCTGCTTCTTCAGCAGGGTTACCTGCAACAACCTCACCAATAATATTGTCATTGGTTGGAAAACCGGTTACAGAAAAAAGAGTAATCATAATGAGAATAGCAAAAATGAAATTCATTGCAGAACCTGCTGCTAATACCAATATTTTTGCAAAAATTGGTTTTGTATTAAAGCTTCTCTCGTCATAAGACTCTTCATCTTCACCCTCCATTTTTACAAAGCCGCCAAGGGGCAGTGCTCTTAATGAGTACTCCGTCTCCCCATTTTTCTTTCTAAAAATGATGGGACCCATTCCAATAGCGAATTCATTGACTCTAATCCCTACTGATTTTGCAGCAAAAAAATGTCCTGCTTCATGGAGAATCACTAAGATTCCAAATACTATAATGGCAGTAATAATTGTCAAGACCATCCCAATAACACCTTCTCTCGTATTTGCCCATCTATCGCTATTATTTCATCCAAGGTTGGATGAGATATAGGATTGTGGGATTCCATCGCTTTAATTATATTATTTTGTATATCTAAAAATTTAATCTTTTTTTCTAAAAATAATTGTACCAATATTTCATTGGCTGCGTTTAATGCAATGGCGTAACTATCCTCTTTCTTCACTGCGTCATAAGCAAGTTTTAAGCATTCAAATACTTCAAAATCCGGCTTTTCAAAAGTTAATGCACCAATATCTGCAGGATTTAAATGCTGTAAATCATTGGGCATCCTATTAGGATATGTTAAAGCATACTGTATCGGCACTTTCATATCCGGAAGACCCAGCTGAGCAATTACCGAATGATCTTCATATTCTACCATAGAATGAATGATGCTTTGAGGATGAACAATAACATCTATCTGATCAATTGAAACATCAAACAACCAATAGGCTTCAATGACTTCCAATCCTTTATTCATCATTGTAGCAGAGTCTACGGTAATTTTAGCGCCCATACTCCAATTTGGATGCATTAAAGCTTCATCAACCGTAACTGCTTGTAATTTTTCCTTCGTATATCCTCGAAAAGGTCCTCCTGATGCAGTCAAAATGATCCGATTTATTTTATTTGAACCATTACCTTGAAGACATTGAAAAATTGCGCTGTGTTCACTATCAATAGGCAATAATTTTACCCCGTATTCTTTTACAGCATTCATAATTAAATGGCCGCCGGCAACCAGAGTTTCCTTATTGGCTAATGCAATATCTTTTCCTTCTTTGATAGCATAATATGTAGGAAGAAGTCCAATCATTCCAACCAATGCATTCAAAACCATGTTGGATTCACTTTCAGAAGCTGCAGCTATAAGACCTTCCATGCCCCAGAGAATCTCTACGCTCTTAAATTCTTTTTTTAATTGTATCGCATCTTTTTCTTCTGCTGTCACTGCAATCTTTGGTTGATATTCTCGTATTTGTTCTGAAAGCAGCTGAATATTTTTACCTGCAGTTAAAGCCGTTACTTCAAATTTTTCTTTATTGTTTTGAACAATGTCCAATGCCTGAGTCCCCACTGAACCTGTAGAACCAAGTATCGCTATTTTTTTCATGTCTTATCCTCTCGTTTTTCCTTGGGTATATGTCTATACAAGATGCTGCCTATAGTATTATTGAATGAATAAAATGATGTAATAATAAATAATAGGAGCAGTAAGAAGAATACTGTCAAATCTATCCAGTATACCACCATGACCTGGAATCATTGTCCCGAAATCTTTAATGCCTAATCTTCGCTTAAATGCAGAAGCTGTTAGATCCCCTGTTTGACCGGCAATACTACCAATAAAACCAATGATTATGTAATGTATCATTAAATCTGATGCCATGAAATATCCGAACAAAGCGGATACCACTATACTTCCAATAGTACCCCCTACAGCGCCTTCAATGGTCTTCTTAGGGCTGATTTCCGGCCATAATTTGTGTTTTCCAAACAAATAGCCTGAAAAATAAGCGCAAGTATCCGTTACAAAAGCAGTTATAAAAACTAACCATATCATGATATTATATTTTTCAATGCCATCAATTAAAATAACATGAAAGGAAAAAAAGACCACATAAAGTATGCCTAATGCAGTTACAGCGCCTTCCTTTACCCATGAATCCTTTTTAATTAATATGGTTAAAAGAATCAATAGGATTGTTATAAAAATCCATAGAGACCATAAATGGTTCAATCTATTAAAGAAAATAAAAAGATATAAAATAATGCTGCTGACTGTTCCAATCATAAAAGAGGGTTTTATTTCTAACCCTTTAAAAGCATTATAGAATTCTTTTAGGGCCATTAGGCCTATGATAAATCCTGCAATTTTTAGAATCCAACCACCACTATATACTGCATATAAAAGTGGTATGAGTATCAATGCAGAAATAATTCTAACCTTCATTATTCTCCTCCGCTTCGATGCCACCGTATCGTCGCCTTCTTTTCTGATATGAAATAATGGCTTCAATTAAATGCTCTTTCCTAAAATCCGGCCATAGTACATCTGTAAACCACAATTCACTATAAGCTATCTGTGGCAGTAAGAAATTGCTTATTCGCAACTCTCCACTGGTACGAATCACCAAGTCCGGATCCGGTATTCCCTTTGTATAAAACAAACTCTCAATTAATTCATAGTTAATATCATCTTGCTCAATATCACTATTTTTTATAAGGTCATATATTTTTTTGACCATTCCAACCATCTCATCGCGAGAACCGTAATTTAAAGCGATATTAAATACCAAGCCCGTATTATTCTTTGTGAGTTCTAAAGACTTCGTTATTTTTTTAGTAATATTATTAGATAGTTTTTGATAATCTCCAATAATATTTAGTCTTACATTATTGCTGTGAATGTCGTTAATTTCTTTATCCAAATAGATTAACAATAAACTAAATAAAGTACTCACTTCTTCTTTCGGCCTGGTCCAGTTTTCTGTAGAAAAAGCGTATACGGTCAAATATCCTATACCCATATCAGAAGATGCTCTAACAATTTCACGTATAGCTTCTACTCCTGCTTTATGCCCTGCAGCACGAGGAAGTCCTTTACTTCTCGCCCATCTTCCATTACCGTCCATAATGATTGCAATATGCTTTGGAATTTTTGTTTTGTCTAATGTATCGCTTTCTATCATTCTCTCACCTCGCAAAGACGTATTAAGGTTATTGTAACATAATAGCCATAATCATAATATAGATATCTACCTTTTATTCTTGACGTAAGTATATCAATATTAATCGTTATAAATCATTAATATAAGTAAATTAAGCTCCAAAAGGAGCTTAATCTAGTTATAATATACACTGGAAAAATTAAAATGTCTATAAATATGTATTATCCTTTAGTGATTTAAATTTAATATTGTTTCTATACTTCTAAGATTTCTTTTTCTTTGCTGGATATAATGCCATCTACTTCTTGTACCCGTTTGTTAATCATGTTTTGTACTTCTTCTAAAGCTGCTTTTAAATCATCTTGGGTTAGTTCACCATTCTTTTCTAATTTTTTTAAATCATCATTAGCATGTCGTCTTTCGTTTCTTAATGCAACTTTAGCTTCTTCTCCCATTTTCTTAACCAGCTTAGTCAACTCTTTTCTTCTTTCCTCTGTTAGTTGAGGAACTGCCAGTCGTATAACTTTTCCATCATTGGCTGGGTTAATACCCAGCTCAGATTGAGTAATGGCTTTTTCAATATCTGTAATAGCCGAAGGGTCAAATGGTTGAATCAGCAATAACCTAGGTTCAGGTGCAGATATATTTGCTAACTGCATAAGCGGTGTAGGTGAACCGTAGTACTCCACAAGAACTTTATCAAGCAATGATGGATTCGCTCTACCGGCTCTTACGCCTTTTAAGTTATCAACCAACACATCTACCGTTTTCCTCATCTTTTCATTTAAGTTATCGTGTACTGAAAAATGTAATTGCATATTAAAACCTCCTTATTTTACTAAAGTCCCAATTTTTTCTCCATAGATTGCCTTTATCATATTGCCAGGTTCATTCAGCCCAAAAACATGAATAGGTATGTTATTATCCATACATAGCGATGCTGCTGTAGCATCCATCACGCCTAATCCTTTGTTTAATACTTCAATAAAAGAAATTTCATCCAATTTCTTTGCGTTAGGGTTTTGTTGAGGATCATCATCATATACTGCATCCACTTTTTTAGCTAGAAGAATAATCTCCGCCTCAATTTCTGCTGCTCTAAGTGCAGCCGTTGTATCAGTAGAAAAGAATGGGTTTCCTGTTCCTGCCGCAAATATCACAACTATCTTTTTATCCAAGTGGGACATCGCTTTTCTTCTGATATAAGGTTCAGCTATTTCCATCATTTCAATAGCTGTTTGCACTCTTGTCGGTACATCTACACTTTCTAGTGCGTCTTGTAATGCTAACGAGTTGATGACTGTTGCCAGCATCCCCATATAATCTGCTGTAGCCCTATCCATTGTTTTACTGCTTCTGCCTCTCCAGAAATTACCGCCGCCAACCACGACAGCAACCTCAACACCAAGTTCGCCAATACTCTTAATCTGCTTTGCAATTGAAATTAATGTTTCTTCATCCACACCAAATCCTTTGCTTCCACCGAGTGCTTCTCCGCTTAATTTCAATATCACTCTTTTATATTTGGGCTCCAATGCTAATACCTCCATAAGTTGTTGAAATTTCAAAAACAATACTGCATTTTCAAAAAAAGAACACTACTATAGTAAATAGTGTTCTTTTTATATTATAATTAATTGTTTATCTGTTTTGCAACTTCATCTGCAAAGTTTTCTTCTTTTTTCTCTATTCCTTCACCAATTTCGAATCTTACCATACGATTTACTTTAATATCTTTACCTAAATCTTTACCACAATTCTTAACATATTGACCCACATTTATATCGCCATCTTTAACAAATGCTTGGTCTAATAGGCATACTTGCTTTAATTCTTTTTTAAGTCTTCCAACAACCATTTTTTCAACAATAGCCTCTGGTTTGCCTTCGTTCAAAGCTTGTTGAGTTAAAATTTTCTTTTCATTTTCTATATAGGCTTGATCTACATCTGCTTCTGATATATATTTTGGGTTCATTGCAGCAATTTGCATAGCAATATCTTTACCCAATGCTTCAACTTCATTATAAGCTGCTTCAGTGGCCAATTCTACAATAACGCCAATTCTTCCGCCGCCGTGTATGTATCCAACATTAACTGTAGAAGGTGTATTAAATCTTTCGAATCTTCTAATGTTCATATTCTCGCCAATTTTAGATATTTTGTTATTAAGCATTTCTTGAACGGTTATGCCATTTAGGTCAGCACTCAACAATTCTTCCACTGTAGCAATATCAGAGTTTAATAATAGTTCTGCTACATCGTTTACGAATGCTTTAAATTCTTCATTCTTAGCAACAAAATCTGTTTCTGAGTTCACTTCAACTACGATTGCCTTATCACCATTATCACTTGTCTTAAGATTGATAAGCCCTTCTGCAGCAATCCTTCCGGATTTCTTAGCAGCCTTTGCTAAACCTTTTTCTCTTAAAATCTCAATTGCTTTATCCATATCGCCATCGGTTTCCGTTAGTGCTTTTTTGCAATCCATCATGCCAGCACCTGTTCTCTCACGTATTTCTTTTACCATTGCAGCTGTAACTGCCATATTTAACGCCTCCTTCAATTTATACATATAAAAAGGTAAGAGAAGACCCTTACCCTAGAATTTATTCTTCTATCTGCTCACCTTGATTTGCCTCAATTACTGCTTCAGCCATCTTACCTGAGATCAGCTTTACCGCACGAATCGCATCATCGTTTGCCGGAATGACATAATCCACTTCATCAGGGTCACAATTAGTATCTACAATTCCTACAACAGGTATTCCTAATATTCTTGCTTCTTTAACAGCAATTCTTTCTTTTCTGGGATCAACGATGAAAATTGCACCGGGCATTCCTTTCATCTCTTTAATCCCGCCTAGGAATTTTTCTAATTTTTCTTGCTCTGCTCTTAATTTGATGACTTCTTTCTTAGTTAATTTATCAAATGTGCCGTCTTCTTCCATGGTCTTGATTTGATTTAAACGATCAATTCTTTTGCCAATGGTTTTATGGTTTGTCAACATGCCGCCTAACCATCTGTGATTAACATAGAACATACCACATCTTTTAGCTTCTTCTTTTACTGAATCTTGTGCCTGCTTCTTAGTCCCTACAAATAGGATTGGTTTTCCGGAAGCAGCAACTTCTTTAACAAATGAGTAAGCTTCTTCTACCTTCTTCACTGTTTTTTGTAGGTCAATGATATAAATACCATTTCTCTCAGTAAAGATGTACTTTGCCATCTTAGGGTTCCATCTTCTGGTTTGGTGTCCAAAATGCACACCCGCTTCTAATAGCTGTTTCATTGATATAACCGACATAATTTACCTCCTTGGTTTTTACCTCCATTTTGATCATTCTAATTAAACTTCTGCCCACGCAGCACCAATTTAAAAAGTATTCAAAATGTGTGTATTTTTTTACGATATCATTTATTTTACGACATCCTTATATACTATAACAAACATAAGTCATAAATGCAATATAATTTAACCCAAATTATCATTATTCTTTGAAAACTCGCAGCCGCAATAGTTTTGTCTATAGAGACCGTATTCTCTAGACAATTCCATAGAACGTTTATAGCCGTCTTTTTTCTTAAAATCAGAATATAAATAGGAAACTTTATATTGATCCTCAAGCTGTCTTCCTATTTCATTAATCTTTTGGGCATTTTTAAGAGGGCTTACAGTCAATGTTGTGGCAAAATAATCATAAGAACCTTCTTTAGCTTTTTTTGCAGTTTCTTCCAATCTAAATTGATAGCACTTAAAACATCGCATCCCGCCTTCTTTATGATGGCTTAACGATGTTGCAAAAGAATAAAAATCTTTTACGTTATAATTCCCTTCTATAAAATCAACATGCATATCCGTTTTAAAAGTTTCTATAAATTTTTTCTGTTCCATCTTTCTCATATCATATTCCTTTTGGTCTGTTATGTTGGGATTGAAATAAAAAACGGTTATCTTAAAATGTCGACTTAAATATTCAATAACAGAAGAACTGCAAGGCGCACAGCAACTATGAATAAGTAATGACGGTATTTTATCTTTCTTTAAATTTTTATGAATAATTTGTTCTGTAACCAATGCATAATTTTGACTCATAGATGCCTCCGACT
>JANQMT010000176.1:0-23086 GCA_028279945.1 Clostridia bacterium | reverse complement strand
TGTGTAGTTTTCAAGGTTCTTGCCGCCAGCCCTGTAAGCGGCGACATCTAATAATATATCATGCCTATTCATCCTTGTCAACACTTTTTTTTAACTTTTTTTATTTATTTCTACATCTGCTTATTTCCAATGTGTTGACATTTCTGATAGACACAAAAAGTATCTTAACAAAAGAATAAGCGTATGTCAATACAAATTTTTTGTTTTTTCTCATAAAATTATTCATTAAAATACTACTTTTCTGAAAAACATTGAAATGCCTTGGTTTAACTAAATTATACAATATGGTAACCATAGCTTCATAAAATAGCAGCCAAACAATTTTCCTTCCATATATATAGTCAATATTTATATCTATCCCCAAAATAATCAAACTATTTTCTATTGAACAAGCCTTCTATTCTAATAGGAGTAAAATATGGGAATGATTGTATATAAAAATGGTTTCATTATTTACTCATAAACGATATAATAGTACATAGGTACGCTTTAAAAATAGGTTTAGGGGTTTGGAAGGTATTCAATCCACTATATATAGTGGACAAACCTATTGTACCGATTCAAAATCTGTTAGTTAGATTTTTAGTTTCATTCATTATTGGTTCGATATATAATCCTTTTCATTTTCAATATTATTGAAAACCTAAGATTTTATATCTATAATTTATTTGGCATTGATATTGCACTTTACAATATCTATCCACAAAATATCTCAAGTATTCAATATAATTTCTAAACACTATTTTTTCTTATCCAATATTCTTCTGTAAAAATAAGTATTGAACCCTTTTGAATTATAACATAAAATAATTCAAAAGTAATTTTCAATGAATTGATTAGAAAACAATATGATTTATTCTTATTGTTTCTATCAGTTATAAATATTTTTTAGTAGGAGGTTAAAATGGAAAATCAAAAAAATATTCCTATCTGGCAAATACTGCTTTTGCTCGCATTCCTCATCGGAACATTATTTTACACTATTAGGGTAGTTGATGGTTGGGTGCACATTCCATTAGCATTGTCTGCTGTTGTAGCCGCTATTATTGCAGTAGCTAATGGTTACTCTTGGCAATATTTAGAAAAAGGTATTCTTACATCGATTAACCGATCTATGCAAGCTATTATTATTTTATTTATTATCGGTATGTTGGTAGGAACTTGGATTTTAGCAGGAATTGTTCCAACCATGATTTATTATGGACTTAAGATACTCAGCCCAGGAATATTCTTAGTAGCAACTTGCTTGATTTGCTGCGTTGTTTCTTTAGCCACAGGAAGCTCTTGGACAACTGCTGCTACAGTAGGTATCGCATTATTAGGTGTAGGCCAAGGTCTTGGCATTCATCTTCCTATCGTTGCCGGTGCTATTATATCAGGGGCTTATTTCGGAGATAAAATGTCTCCTTTATCCGATACAACTAACCTTGCACCTGCTATGGCCGGAGCGAATTTATTTGACCATATTCGCCACATGATTTATACTACCGGCCCGTCATTAATTATTGCCCTTATTTTATACGGAATAATTGGCGCTAATTATGCCGGTAAAGATTTAGATTATAACAATATTCAACAAATGCTCGATGGTCTTTCAGGCGCATTTAACATTTCTCCAATTTTATTAATACCGCCTCTTTTGGTTATTTTAATCGTAATTCTTAGAGTTCCCGCTATTCCGGGATTATTTGCAGGTGTAATTCTAGGTGGCATATTCGCATTAATATTCCAACCTGCTGCAACTATGGTGGACTTGTTTTGTGTCACTTATGAAGGCTACAAGCCCGCATTGGAAATGGATTTCCTAAACAGTTTGCTTGAGCGCGGCGGCTTTGCAGGCATGTATTATACGGTGGGCTTGATTCTATGCGCTATGACGCTTGGCGGTGTTATGGACTCGTCCGGTATGCTGAGAAGAATTGCTGAGAAACTTCTAAGAATGGCTGTAAATACTGGTTCTTTGGTCTTAACTACTGTTATTACATGTATTTTCTGTAATATCGTTGCCAGTGACCAATATCTGGCTTTAGTATTACCGGGACGTATGTACAAAGAAGTTTATGAAGATCGTCGGTTAAAGCCTAAAAACTTATCTCGTGTCTTAGAAGATTCCGGAACATTAACTTCTGCATTGGTTCCATGGAATACTTGCGGTACGTACATGCATACCGTATTGGCTATACATCCGTTTGCCTATGCACCATACGCTTTTCTGAATCTTATTAATCCACTTATTTCAATATTCTATGGATTCACTGGAATAACTATGGAAAAGATGTCGGAAGAAGAATATCAAGAAGTATTAAAGCAAAGAGAAGCAGAAAAGAAAGAAGCTATAGTCTAATCAACAGTCATTGCATTCTAATAGTTAAATACAATAGTGGCTTACTGTTTAGGTAAGCCACTGATATTTTCCAGCATGCATGTCATTCAACTCAGAAATGGGAGGCAAAAATGTATCCTAATTTAGAAATAAACCTTAGTAAAATTACTCATAATTTAAACGTTATGAAAAATCTATGCAAAGATATTAAAATAGCAGGAGTCATCAAGGTATTCTGCGGCAACCCTATTATCGCACAAACACTTGTAGATGGAGGTATTGATTATCTTGCTGATTCCAGAATTCAAAATTTAATTAAAGTACAATCTATTGATGCAGAAAAAATACTATTACGTTTGCCTTCTCATAGTGAAACAGACCTTGTCGTTCAATATGCCGATATCTCTTTGAACTCTGAATTAAGTACGATTAAAAAGTTAAATGAGAGCGCTAAACAATATAATAAACACCACAAAATTATCCTTATGGTTGATTTAGGGGATTTGCGAGAGGGTATTTTTAATGAACCGGAAATTTTTAATGTTGTATCTGAAGTCATCCAATGCCAGAATATTATTTTAGAAGGGTTAGGTACAAATCTCACCTGCTTTGGCGGTGTTATTCCCAGCCATGATAATTTGAATCAATTGGTTCAATTACAAAGTCAGCTTGAACATAGGTTTGATATTAAACTCAACGTCATTTCCGGCGGAAATTCAAGTAGTATTCACTTGGTACAAAAAAATGAAATGCCTAATGGTATTAATCATCTGAGATTAGGAGAAGCTATCTATTTTGGGAGAGAAGCAGCATACTTAAAAAATATTCCCGAAACTTTTGACGATGCTGCCATTTTAAAAGCTGAAATTATTGAGGTAAGAAATAAGCCGTCAGTTCCAATAGGTGCCATTACTTTTAACGCATTTGGGCATATTCCTACCTTTGAAGATAAAGGTGTTATAAAACGGGCTATATGCGCCGTAGGAAGGCAAGATATCTATTGTGAATCCTTAACACCACTGGATGAAAATATTCAAATCTTGGGGGATAGCAGCGACCATTTACTTTTACATTTACCTTTAGACAGTATTTATCAAGTCGGTGATATCTTGTCCTTTAAAGTAAAATATCAAGGCGTATTAAGAGCAATGACTTCAGAATATATAGATAAACGGTATATAAAAGGTTAACTAAAAACCAGGTCTTTCGACCTGGTTTTTTGTTTTTTATGGATATTACATTACTTTTTCTTCAGCTAATTTTTTGTAGGTTTCATATTTATCCTTAGCTTCTTCTTCAGCTTTATCGAAAAGCGATTCAGCTACATCTGGGAATTCATTCAGTAATGAAGTATATCTTACTTGATCCATGATAAAGTCTTTAAAACTCTTTTTAGGTTCTTTGGAATCTAAAATAAACGGATTCTTTCCTTCTTCTTTTAGCTCAGGATTGTATCTATACAGATGCCAATAACCTGCTTCTACTGCATCTTTTATATTTTCTTGAGCCTTACCCATTCCTTTTCTAAGGCCGTGGCTGATACAAGGTGCATAAGCAATAATGAGAGAAGGTCCGTCATACTTTTCAGCTTCTATAATAGCCTTCATAAATTGATTTTTATCTGCTCCCATACCTACTTGAGCAACATAAACATATCCGTAAGACATGGAGATTAAGCCTAAATCTTTCTTCTTGGTTTTCATACCTGAAGCTGCAAACTTAGCTACTGCTGCAGTAGGTGTTGCTTTTGAAGCTTGACCGCCTGTATTGGAGTATATTTCCGTATCAAATACAAGAACATTGATATTTTCACCTGAAGCCAATACATGGTCTAATCCACCATAACCAATGTCATATGCCCATCCGTCTCCACCGACAACCCAAACGGATTTTTTAACAAGGTAATCTTTTCTCTTAACGATTTCGTCTATAGCTGCTTTAGCTGCTTCATCTGATGGTTCAGCTTTTTCTATTTCTTGCAATACTTTTTTACTGGCTTCTTTTGATTTTTCGCCATCATTATTATTTTCAAGCCATTCTTTCAATGAATCCTTTAAACTATCGTTTACATTCATATCCAATAGCTCGTTCATAGCATCCGTTATTTTTTCTTTCATATGGTTACATGCTAATACCATTCCATATCCATATTCAGCATTATCTTCAAATAAAGAGTTGGCCCAAGCCGGTCCTCTACCTTCTGCATCTGTCGTATACGGTGTTGAAGGTGCTGAACCGCCCCAAATAGAGGAACAGCCTGTTGCATTTGCAATTAACATTCGGTCGCCGTATAGCTGTGTAATAACTTTAATATATGGTGTTTCTCCACAACCTGCACATGCACCGGAAAATTCAATATATGGATATGCAAATTGGCTGCCTTTTACAGAATTTTTGTTTGCAATATGGTCTCTAATCGGCACTTTAACACCGAAATCCCATTTGTCTGATTCTGACATTTGCTCATCAATAGGCTTCATAATCAGAGCTTTCTGTTTAGGAGGACAAATATCAGCACAGTTTCCGCATCCTGTACAATCTAACGGCGATACTTGTATTCTATAATCATAGTTTTCAAAACCTTTACCTCTGGCTTTACGTGTTTCAAATCCTTCAGGAGCATTTTTTAATTCTTCATCAGTGATTAACACCGGTCTAATACATGCATGCGGACAAACAAAGGCACACTGGTTACATTGGATACAATTATCCGGCTGCCATTCAGGTACATTAACTGCTATACCGCGTTTTTCGTATGCTGATGTACCATTAGGGAAAGTTCCGTCTGCTGAATCAACAAATGTACTGACCGGTAAATCGTCTCCTTGCTGTTTATTCATTGGGATTAAGACGTCTTTAATAAATTCCGGAACATCTTGTGTTTCATCTGCTTTTACATCTAACTGGGCCCAACTGTCCGGTACATCAACCATTGATAAGTTACTAATACCTTTATCAACCGCTTCATTATTCATATTAACGATTTTCTCACCTTTTTTACCATATGAAGACACAATAGCTTCTTTAAGGTATTTTACCGCATCGTCAACAGAAATAACATCTGCAAGTTTGAAGAAAGCAGATTGCATAATCATATTGATTCTATTTCCTAATCCAATTTCTGCTGCAATACTTGTTGCATCGATGGTATAGAACTTAATTTCATTCTCAGCTATATATTTTTTCAAAGCATCCGGAAGATTTTCATCCAGCTCTTTTGCATCCCATTTGCAGTTCAATACAAATGTACCGCCTTTTTTCAATCCTTTTAGTAAATCATACTGATAAACATAAGATTGATTATGACAAGCAATGAAGTCTGCTTCGTCAATTAAGTAAGTAGATTGAATAGGTGATTTACCAAATCTTAAGTGAGATATTGTAACCCCGCCTGATTTTTTAGAATCATATGAGAAATATCCTTGAGCATAAAGATCCGTTTTATCTCCAATGATTTTAATTGCACTTTTATTTGCACCTACTGTTCCATCTGAACCAAGTCCCCAGAATTTACATCTGATGGTCCCTTCAGGTTCAGTTACAATTTGATGTGAAGCTGTAAGGGATGTATGCGTAACATCATCGTTGATTCCAATTGTAAAATCATTCTTAGGTTTATCTTGATTTAGATTCTCATATACGGCTAGAATTTGTGTAGGTGTCGTATCTTTTGACCCTAATCCATATCGACCGCCTACAATCTGAGGTGCATCAGGTACCTCATAAAACATGGTTCTAACATCTTGGTAAAGAGGTTCGCCTATTGCGCCAGGCTCTTTTGTTCTATCTAACACAGCGATTTTCTTTACTGTATCCGGAAGAACATCTAAGAAATATTTAGGTACAAAAGGTCTATACAAGCGTACTTTTACCAGCCCGATTTTTTCGCCTTTTGCTACTAAGTAATTCACTGTTTCTTCTACGGTCTCTATAACAGAACCCATTGCAACAATTACATTTTCTGCTTCCGGATGCCCTACATAATTAAACGGTTTATAGTCTCTTCCTGTTACTTTGCTGATTTCTTCCATATAATTAACCACGATTTCGGGTACCTCATCATAGTATTTATTGGAAGCTTCTCTGGCTTGGAAAAATATATCAGGATTTTGAGCAGTCCCTCTAGTCACTGGGTGCTCAGGATTCAAAGCATTATCTCTAAAACGTTGAACCGCATCCATATCTAAAAGATTTTCATAATCTTTATAATCAATTAATTCAACTTTTTGAACTTCATGTGATGTTCTAAATCCATCAAAGAAATGTAAAAAAGGTACTCTAGATTTAATAGCTGCTAAGTGAGCTATTCCTCCCAAATCTATAACTTCTTGTACAGAACCAGATGCTAATAATGCAAATCCGGTTTGTCTGGTTGACATGACATCAGAATGATCTCCGAAAATTGACAATGCATGAGATGCTAATGCACGAGCACTAACGTGGAATACACCCGGTAGTAACTCACCAGCTATCTTATACATATTAGGTATCATCAAAAGTAGTCCTTGAGATGCTGTGAATGTTGTTGTCAGAGCTCCTGCAGCTAAAGAACCGTGGACAGCTCCTGCCGCTCCTCCCTCAGATTGTAACTCTGCAACTTGAACTTCTTGACCAAAAACATTTTTCTTCCCATATGCTGCCCATTCATCTACATTTTCAGCCATAGGTGAAGATGGCGTGATAGGATAAATTGCAGCTACATCTGTAAATGCATAAGAAGCATATGATGCAGCAGCATTTCCATCCATCGTTTTCATCTGTTTTGCCATTCTTTCTTTTCCTCCTTATAATTTTTACATGTTTTAGTTTCTGTATATTATTTGAAAGCATACAACAACTGTTTAAATATTATGTATTATTTTAACAGCAAGTTGTTTATAGGCATATCTTGACTATAAAACCATAGTTATCTTAATAATAAAAGCAGTATTTTACAATAGTTTTGCATCATGTATACAATATATTTAATTTGTTTTAAATTTGAAAAGTTTTTTTTAGAAAATCAAAAAGTATAAGCTCACAAGGATATCTGTCGCGCTTTTTTAGCTATGTTTTTAAAAAATGCGACACATTAATAAAAAAGATGCACTTAATGAAGGCTTGTCTATTCCCTATCAAGTATACAGTATACATTAAAAATCAAAAAAGTAAAGATTTTTGACAAATAATTAACTAAAATATTAAAACAATATTGCTTTAAGAAAGATCAACATGACAATTCCTGGTAAACCTAATATTCCAGCCACAAGAGCAGTTATTGGATTGACCGGAATCATAAAGTTAAAGAATCCTCCAATTAGATTAAGAATGACAAGTGCAACTCCTCCAATTATACCATTTAGTAATAGTTTTAATATAATTTTTAAAGGTATTAATAATATATATCCTATTACATATAAAATAACCAACCCAAATGCATAGGCTAATATAATGCTAATTTCCATCCCAAAACCCACTTTTAATTCTCCTTTAATGCTTTTTCTTTTTTATACATTTATATGTTTGTATTTATTAAATAGTCGTCCATGCTTGGTTTTTATCTTTTACAATTTAAATTTTAATATGCCTTGGGTAAAGTGGGTATAAGAATTTTGGTTTATTTATTAATCTCAAAATATTTAAATTTATGTAATTTAATATTATTTAAGACTTCTGTATACATATAAATATCCAAAGTCTCCTTAGGAACATTCATGGATATTATCTCTGCCATGGCACGATTTATATATTGATAAGATATAGAAGGCACTTTCTTGATATCTGTATAATCATAGATAAATTTAATCATTTCTTCTGTTTTTAATATGGTTAGGTCCAGCGCATGGGCTAATAATTTTAAAGGTACGGTTATGCAGGGCATTATTAATCGGTCAATCAGTGGCTTTTCCGGGTCTTGAAGAAAGTTTACATAGTTGTCTTCGTCACCGGTCTGTCCTTTTTTTGCATCTTTTACGGAGTTTTTATACTTTATAAAATGTTCCATAGCTAGATATTGTCTGTATGCGCGTATGATTCCAAAGCTTTCTAAATTTTTGCAGTAATCTACACAGCAATCGTTAACAACATCGATGACCTTAAAAATACTTTCTATAATCTCAGAGTTTTTTTTCAATTGATCAGTGTTATCGTCAATTGTATCTAATTTATGTTCTTTGCAATTGGCTTCTAGGATATTTTTCATGTCTTCCAAATAATGGTCTTCTATTTTCTGCCCTTTAAATAATTTTATATGGTTAAAGATATCATCTGTTTTTAAAATGGTATCATCACTTTCATTTTCAATTAGTACATATTCATTGGACACAATAACTACAGGATACACCATAAAATAAGGAACATCTTCCCCCAAAGTGTTTTTCAACTCAGAATTGAGCCATTTTTGGAACAATTGTATTTTTTTTAAAACTTGTCCTTTTAAAGGTTCAACATAATACCTTTGCCCTGTAAAAGTTTCTCCGGTCCATTGATTATCTTCAGATATATATAGGTTTTCTATGCTATCATCGGATAGATATTTTGTATGTAAGCAAAACACCCCATTGGTCGTGCAAACAATATGGTCCATGACTTCAATTTCTTCTTCTATTTCGATTTCTATATTATTAAGTATGACGACCTCTTTACTTAATCGTTTGAGTTCTTTGATAATCGCCTTTCTTGTTTCGGTAGTAGCGCATATTTTTTTATAGTCTTTCTCGGCATCCTTCATGGTCTTTGCCACTTCGTTTTCAAACTTTACAGCTTCATTATATAATGTTTTTACATTGATCAACAAATCAAAGCCAAATTCTTTAACAGCATCAAATAAAGGCTCTGAATAATGATAAGTAAATCGATACCAATTGTATATTCGCTGTACCATAAAGGGTAAAATAGATGTATATTGGGATGTCTCCTTATATAGATCTCTTAATTTATCTATTTTTTCTTCATAAAATGTTTTTTGTTCTTCTATGGTTAAGTCCTTGCTATAATAATCGTAATTTAATTTTCGAAAATCTAATTTCGTCAAATAATCCGTTAATAGCTTTTCTTTATTATTAACCACTATTTTTGCTACTTCTTTTAAATTATCAGCATTTTTTTCAATTTTTTCCGCAAGCATCATTTCTCGTTTTCTTTCTTTTTCTTGCTCCAATCGAATTTTTTTCTCCATTTGTCTCTTCTTACTGGAATCAGAGGTTACTGAAGATAAGAAAATGTATATTAACCCAACTAAAATAACAATACCTATAAAAACAACACTAATCATCTTATTCCCCCTTAGACAAACAATCCGTATAAACAAATATTCTCATCATACGACAAGAAAGTCAATATTAAATTATGGATTGTTTAATAATTGTTCAATGGTCTTTATATTAATCTATCGGAAATTTATTTTGAATTTTGATGTTCTGGGTTGTTTTTAAAATTTAAAACAAAACTTTATGTTTTAAAAAGAAAAAACCTTCTATATATAATGAAGGTTTTTTAACTCACATATACTATTATTGAAAATCACATTTGATGCCTCTCTCCTTGACCATTTTTAGTAAATACGAATATCTGGTTTTAGCTGCTTGTAAATCATAAATTGTATGGTCAATTAAATCATTATCCGTTACTTCCTGAAATCGGGCTTCTGCTCTTTGCCAGTCTTCTCTCGCATCCTGAAGCATTTTAATCAGTTTATCTTCTTCTGTTATGAGTTGGTCCGGGTTAAATACCTTTGTATAAAGATTTTCTATACGATCTTTAAGGGTTATAATGCCTACTCTTTGGTTTTCCATTAATAAACACCTCTCTTGTTTACCATTTTTAGCTTCTATATATATTGTATGTTGAATGATTAATTCTAATTAAAATTATTAACAAGAAAGGTTGTTTTATTCATATTTGTATTAAGTTGTTTCAATATATACAATTATTTTTTTGTTAAAGTGTCTATTTTACCTTTTACCAGAGCTAATACGTCTTTTCTACAAATAATAGGTATTTTTTTATGATTCCATTAATTGTTTCCTGTATTTCTACTTATTGTAATGATATAATACTATAGAGTGTTTTTCTTAAGTTTTTTGGAACAAATTGATAGTAATAATCGTCTAATTTAATAGATTAACGAATTCGTTGTGCAGTCTTGAAGAAGCAATATGAAATTGCCTCTTGTTGTATTGACAACTTTAACCAATTGGCCTTTGGCAATTGGTTAGCTTTATGTACTCCAAGCTTGACAGCTTCCAGCAGATATGCAAGGTCACTCCTTATTCATTCTGTAGGGTGTGCAGTCTTGAAACAAAGCAAATTAGCGCTTGGCTTACAACAAATACTGCATCATATTACAAAGACAAACCATTACTATGGCACTAAGTAATCAACTAAGGAGAGATGATATGCCGTTACTTGAACTTCAAGATATTACTAAAATTTATAAATTAGGGGATGTGGAAGTCAAAGCCTTGGATCATGTTAGTATATCCATAGAAGAAAAAGATTATGCTTCTATTATGGGCCCATCAGGCTCAGGAAAATCTACACTATTAAATATTCTAGGCTGTTTAGATTTACCTTCTTCTGGTACATATAAATTGTCAGATAAGCATGTAGAAGACATGAGCGATCGTGATCTTTCTTTGACAAGAAACACAATGATTGGTTTTGTTTTTCAAAGCTTTCATTTATTGCCCAATCTTTCATCTATTGGAAATGTAGAATTGCCTTTAATTTATAGAGGGATTCCAGGCAAAGAAAGAAGAGAACTTTGCCAGAAAGCATTAGAAGAAGTCGGGCTTAAAGACAGAGTGAAGCATTTGCCCACTCAGTTGTCCGGCGGACAGCAACAAAGGGTAGCAATTGCACGTGCACTGGTTACTCAGCCTAAATTAATACTAGCCGATGAACCAACCGGAGCATTGGATTCGCACACCGGTGAATCCATCATGCATTTATTTCAGCAACTTAATGAAGATTTGGGTGTTACGATTATTCAGGTAACACACGATGCTCATGTTGCGGAATATGGCAAAAAAACGTTTCACATGATAGATGGACAAATAGGTAAAATTGTAGATAACTCGATCGCATAGACATAAAGGGAGGAATGAAATATGGATAGTAAAAAGAAAAAACAAATAGGCATTATTAGTTTGATTGTAATCGGTGTATTATTGGGATTACTTTTTTCTGTTAAAGCACTTATTGGGGATTATGGTAAAGAAACCGATGGTCCTATCTATTCCACGGCAAAGGTGATAAAGGGAGATATTAATGTGGGCGTCAAAGCCAAAGGGCAGCTTCAGCCTTCAGGTGACGGACGTATTGAGTTACCTTATCGTAACTATTATTTTGATACGCAATTCACTATAGAAGAAATCCTTGTTGAGGAAGGTGATTCTGTAACAGAAGGTCAATTGCTGGTAAGAATGTCCGCCGACAGCTTAGATAAGGATGTACAGGCTAAAGAAGATGATCTTGATACTCTATTAGATGAGCTTTCACAAATGACCGGAAAGCCAAAGTCTGAAGTAGAAAGTGTTAATCCTTCTGAAGGTGTTGTTTTGACTTCACCTATTGATGGACGTATCACCAATTTTGATATCTCTGTAGGAGATACTTTAAAAGTAACAACCATTGCAAGAATAGTAGACGATTCTAAATTCAAGGTGAAAGCAAAATTTACGGCAGGTGAAGTTTCAAAAATCACAGAAGGAACCAAATTGCTTCTCGATTTCCCTTACTTTGGAGGGTATATTGAAGGTACGGTAACCAGTATCAGCAGCAGCCCCATCCCTGTTGACAGCATAATTACGCCGGATTCTGATTCAAGTGATACCAACACCCAATTTGCTACCGGTTTTGCTTATGTAGTTTATATAGAAGCTGAGAATCCTGGATTGGTTCAGCAAGACATGGATTTAAGAGTTGCGACACAAGCAAGTGACGGGTCTGGTATAAGTTTTTTTAAACATACTGCATATGTTGATAAATTTATGAAGGAAGAAAATTTATTGAATAGAATTGAAGATACCATTGTAACAGATATTCATGTAGATAATTTCCAATCGGTTAAAAAAGGCGATCCTATTGTATCCTTATCCGGTAAAGACATGCAGAACAGAATCAGAGAAATTTTGGACCGAGTCAGAAGAGCCAGAAGAGACATTGAGCAATTAAAAGAACAATACAAAAACTTGGAAGTGTATTCGAATAAAAACGGTATTGTTTCCTATATTGAGAAAAAAGTTGGTGAGCAACTGGATGGTCCCTGGGACTCTCTAGGTGAAATATACAATACCGATAGAATGGATCTTTGGGTACGAGTAGATGATATTGATATCATTAATGTTAGGCAGGGTGCTTCAGTAGCCGTTACAGTGGATGCTGTTCCCGGTGAAATCTTTGAAGGTACTGTCAGTCATGTGTCCAGTCGTGGTAGTGAATCCGGAGGTGTCACTAAATTTGATGTTTATATTGATGTAACCGGCGGTCCGGGCCTACGCCCGGGAATGCAAGCTACTGCACAAGTGGATGCCGGTGAAGCAAAAGATGTTCTTCTGGTTCCTATTGAGGCTGTTTTTGAAGAAAATGGCGAAGAGATGGTAGAAATATTAGTGGACGGTATTCCAAAAACCATTAAAATCACAACAGGACTCATGAATGACCGTTTTGCAGAAGTCACCGAAGGTTTAGAGGCAGAACAGATGGTCATAACCGGCAGCAGCAGTGACTTATTACCTAGTGAACACCTTCAAGCCGATAATTTTATGCCGAGCAATGGATCTGAAGGCGAAAATAATCCGTCGGAAGAAGAGTAGTTTGGGGGCACTGTCATGACAGATAATAAGATGAATTTTAAGAATCCTTTATTTATAAAACTTTTATTTTCAGCAAAGATGGCTATTCACGGTTTGGCCCTTAATCCTTTAAGAACCGCATTAACGGTTTTAGGTGTTACCATCGGCGTTGCTTCAGTGGTTTCCCTTATGGGTATTGGTGAAGGTGCAAGAGTAGCCGTTATGGAACAGTTTGAAAGCCTTGGCACCAATGTCATAAAGGTCACTGCTCATAATGAAGCTTATGAATTTGATCCCGGTATAGCAGATGACTTGGTCGAACGCGTGCAGGGCATGGACTACTGTAGTCCTGTGGTCAATGCCGAAACACGGATGAAGTGGAAAAGAAGTCGAA
Source organism: Clostridia bacterium (assembly GCA_028279945.1). Taxonomy (GTDB): domain Bacteria; phylum Bacillota; class Clostridia; order Peptostreptococcales; family JAAYPU01; genus JAKSCF01. The sequence continues at coordinate 9,594 of JANQMT010000176.1, read as the reverse complement.
TGGATATGGAGATATTAGGTGTTAATGAGCAGTTTGGAGCCATTCGTGATTATAAACTCTTATACGGTCAGTTTATTGCCCAATACCATGTCAAACTAAGATCAGGTGTGGCGGTTGTAGGTTATAATGTGGGTAACCGTTTAATGAATGGCCGATCGCCTATCGGCAGGTATATTACCTTAGATGGCGAAAGCTATGAGATTATAGGTATGCTGGAGGCAAAGGGTAAAGGTAAAGCAGATGGTATTGATGAAAAAATTATTGTCCCTTATACCTGCGCACAAAAAATAGCTGAAAAACGAACAGTGGAGGAGATTTGGTGTAAGGCCAACTCAACCGATGAAGCCAATCTGGCAGTGGTACAGCTGGGAAGAATCATCAAACGTAAAATGAATATTGGTGAAAACAAGGCACCATCAGGCGGCTCACCTTCTGCAGACCCTGATAAGGAAGAAATGATGATGAAAGAGATGATGATGAAAGAGGGTTATGATGGCGGCGGCGGCCCCGGTCCCTCAGACTCAGATTCCGGTGAAGATGTGATTACCATTACCAATCTCAATCAGATGGTAGAAGAAGCCGATGAAGCCAACCGGGTTATGTCTCTCTTGTTGGGCGGCATCGCTGCGGTATCTTTATTGGTAGGTGGATTGGGCATTATGAACATCATGCTTGTTGCCGTTTCAGAAAGGACGGTAGAGATTGGGTTAAGAAGAGCTATTGGTGCTCAAAGAAATGACTTATTGGTTCAGTTTATGTTAGAAGCGTTATTTGTTAGTATACTGGGCAGTATTGCCGGTACACTTTTAGGAATAGGCGGGGTTATGATCTTTGAGAATTATGGATTTGATACTGCCATATCCTTAAAAGCTATTACCATTGCAACTACAGTTGCATTGGGCTCAGGTATGATATTTGGTGTATATCCTGCGCTTTCTGCAGCTTCTATCCCACCGGTTATGGCGTTGAGAAGACAATAGTAAGTCAAGTTATAAATCATAAAAATCCTTGAATTTATCATTCAAGGATTTTTTTATATGAAGTTATGTCCCCCCAATAAACTCCCATCAAAACTAAAATAAACTTCTATCACAAATATCCTTCAATCTATTGAAAAATCAACATTATTCATTTCCTTATTTTTTTTCATTTTACCCCTTATGCGCCTTAATCCTTGCACCTTCACTTCATTTTTTCCTTTTATATCCATATTTAGGGCGTAAAAAAGATAATAAAGATGTATCAGAAATAGGTTTAAGGTTTATGGTGTAAGGGGGAAGTTTGTCTATTGTTTTTTCATCACTTTAGGTTTCTATATATGTTTCAATCATGGTTTTTCTTCTATTATTTAATCATTCTTAAACCTTCAATTCTTATCTCTTTACCCTATTTCCCTTTCATCCTTAAAATCCTAATCAACAAGTCAATGTCCCGTAATGAATAGAAATGTACAGTATTTGATAATCAGGATAAGCATTTTTGTACGCTTTTATATCTCTATTTTATGTTCCATTTAATAAAATCTATCTCTATCACTTCTTAATCTTTTGCCCTTAATCCTTTTTCTGTTCTCCATTATTTTATCAAAATACTTTCTCTTCTTCAGCAAAAAATTAAAAAATCATGACTAAAGAGAGCTTTCGCTCGTCTTAGAGCATGATTTTTGATAAGACTTTTTTTAATTTGATATGAGTTTTTTATTTGTTATAGTTGTTTTTTGTTGGGATACATAGATATAGGTTAAGGTAATTATAAGGTTATGATTTAAGTTACCATATATTTTTCTACTCTCATCCAATTTTTTATTCATTCTGTAGTTATAACATTTCCTACTATAATCTTTCATGCAAAATATTTTTTTCTTAACTTATTCTATTCAAACAAATAATCTTCTAATTTAAGTTCATTAGCTACTTGCTTAACTACTTTATCATTTTCACATTTAATCATAAATTTATCAAACATATTCTGTCCTTCATATGTTTCATTGTCATATGAGGCAAATAAAAATTTTTCATCACTAAATTTATCAATTAGAAAAATATCTGTATAAAAAGCATTTATAGGGAAAGTACCTTCAGTTACATTAACATCGTTTGAAATTGATACATAAAACTCCATAACACCATCCTCGTGAGCTGTAAACCCTACTCCTGTATAAAAACCTTCCATTTCTTTGATTATCAAACTTCCTTGATTTTTCATACAGTCGATACCCGCCTCACTAATAGGAGTTCTAATACAAAATTTAGGTAATCTAGCACGCAAGACTCCAATATATCTATCTTCTTTTTTAAAATTGCTTTCTGGATAATTAAGAGCAAGACAATTGATTAATGCTTCACTCTTATTTTTATAACGATTAATACTAGTAATGTTATTAAAATCGACTTCTCTAATCATAAAGGAACGCAGGTCATACTTAAAAGTAATATATTTTTTAATTTCACATTGTGGTACCACTCTTATCATTGTTTGATTATTTGGTATTTTTCCATGTATATAGTTAATTGCTTTCTTGAAAATTTCTTTTTCTTCTTCTGTCAAATTTTTTATTTTATTATTATTATATTTTTCTATAACAATTTTTTTGCATTTTTTATATAAATCACTCAATCCCCCTCTTTCAAACAATTGTTCTGTAGATGTCTCATTAATTTCCTTTATTATTTTATCTCTTTCGCTTAAACTCTTAAAAAACACTTTATCATTAACATAATTTTTCAATTTCTAAACCTCATTATTTAATTTTCTACTATTTGTGCAATATCTCATTTTTAAATTATTATACTTCTTGATTAAACAAGGAAAATTTGCTATAAGTTTTTTATTTGTTATAAGTGGGGATACATAGTTTGTGCTCACTCACAAGTCTTAAATGAGAGCCTATTTTATTTTGTAATCCTTACTATATATTTTAATAAGAGTTATATTAGGTAGGTTTAATATAATCTTATTTTCTCTCCCGTTATAAGATATTCAGGTATCTTTACACTGCTATTTCCAGGATAATTAGCTAAAAACAATCTTATACTTCTTACCGCTTTATATGTTTGAAGTATCATTTCATCTTGCTTTTCAAATAATGATTTATCATATTGATTAGAATATATTCCATGTGCGGGAACTTGTCTAATTTTTCTAATGGATTTTAAAGGATTTATAATCAGTTCATCTATATTCTCATTGGTTCTAATATTTTGTTTTAACCATTCTGCCAACATTTGCAGACTACCTTTTAACCTTTCTTTCTTGTCTTTCCGTTCTATTGGTTTTATAAACTTAATAGCAGCTGTAAATGTTTTGTAATTAACATTATGAACAATTATCTTCTCAAGTGCTAACATAAATCCATAGTAATTTTTAAGAGTTGGAAGAAACATTATCCTATAATCTTCCGGTTTTTCATAAGTATGTGGTTCATATGTTTTATTAAATAAATGAGGAATACCCATATTCTCGCACATCTTATTTATTATTATCATTTCATCTAGAACAGCACTATATATTGATACTTCCTCTATCCATTCTCCTAAAATCAAGTTTTTATAAAAACCATCATTTATAACATAGTCCTGTTGACAGTCTATATAATTTATCTTCCATTTAAATTGTGCATTGAGCGAAAGGTCTGCTAAATCTCCCAAAAAAACTCCGACAACTCTTTCTTGAGGAATTTTCTCCTTATGATATCCCAACCCAAAGTCCTTTATATATTCTCCTTCTAGGTCTTCATCATAAAACTCATCTGAAACAGCAATACTTCCTCTGTAATCAGACCAAAACATTTCATATCTTGGGTCCTGAAAGTATGACTCTAAGATTTCTATATTAAAAAATAATATCTTCAATTGCTCTTGACCATCTAAGAGCATTTTAGTAAAAGGTCTTTCACTATTAATATTTAGTGATTTTAAATACTTTTCTGCAGGATATAAAACCACTGAATCTCCTTGATTAATAACCTCTTTTTTCTGCTCATCTTTATTTATATTTAACTTCAAGGCTCTTATATGAGGGTTTAGTACAAATGCTGATGATAATACTTCTACCTTGCCTTCATCAATTAACTGACAAATTAAATCTGTATCAATATTATCAAAATTTCTTAATGGAAATCCATTAAAATCTCTGGAATTTAAATAATAGTCTGTAATTTGCTCAATAATTTTATCTTTCATAAAAGCCTCTCCATTTTTTCTTTCATTAAACTTTCTTAGCATGTAATTATAAACCCAAAGTACAAATGGTATGATGATAAATATAATACTTCATATAAATTACACAACAAATTATTACTCTCTTATTCTCAATATCAAAATTAAAAAATCAATTGACAAAAATACTCTTAATAATATGATATTCGCTACAAACATTATATTACCTTTATTTTCCGATGATATAAAATAGTTGTACAATACACATAAATAAAAACCACAATAAGGATTTTATTCCTTATTGTGACCTCGTTCTTCCACTATTCAACTAATGGTACAATCATATCCTTTATTTATTTAATATCTGCTGAATTTCATTATGAATTTCTTTCATATACTTAGGTTTAACACCAGATGTATCAACTAAATTCCATTGAGTTATCGCTCTGTTTTCTCTATCTAGTTCATCAACAGCCCAACGTATTTTTCTAATATGAAACTCTTCTAGGGTTTCCACCACTAATTCTATGTACTCCCTTGTTTTTGGTAACTTATTTCTTCTCTTTGAAAGCCATCCACTGGCCCCAAGTTTACTTCCTATAGTTGTCCAAGTTATCATTTCAGGTTTGTCTTTTCTCATGCTTTTCACAACATCTTTCACTTTTAGGAGTAATTCTTTATCCCTTTTATCCCAATCTACTGTCGTAACAGTCTTATTTAATCTTCTCGTATTTGCTCTTAACCAATCAATATCATATCTCGTTAACCATCTATGTAAACCTTGATTATCTTGTTTTATTTGATTGCTGCTTTTATTGGTTTGGCTTTTATGCAGCTCTCGCCATTTCTTTCTTGATTCTCTTCTTTTTTTCTTAAACTCCTCTGTTTCTATGTAGGGTTTATCAAGATATCTGCCTCCTCCATTATATCTCCAAAATTTATTTATCCCCAATCTGTCTATAGCTTTTTTCACCGTTTTCGGTGTGGAATTCATAATCTTGGCTATCTCTCGTATAGATAACTTCATGTCACATAAGTCTCTCAACATATCATCCCAAACCTGTTGATAATCTTTAACACATAACATTTCATAGTTTTGACTATAAGTATTGATATCAACCAATTTTTCTATTGATATTTCTAGAAATCTTGCAAGAAGCAAATATCTTAATACATATGTAGTTCTATCATTGTCCCTAACCATATAAGACAGCCACGTTTCTCCCTTTTCAGGAATTACTGATTGAACCAGTTTCAAGTAATCTTCTCCATAAAAATCTATAAAATCATTTCTTAATTTTTTCTGATAAATATAATTATTCATTCTTGCATATCTTTTTTCAACTAATCTAATTCGGACTTCATTAACAAAGGATTCTCCAAGTATTTTTTTGTTACAATTACTTAAGATTGTTTCAATATCTTTAGCCATCCATGCCATTTTGCCTAATATATTATCAGCATAGTGTATCTCCTTATCTGCAATACAATTATCATAAGACTCATTGATAAATCGTTGCCTATTCCCACCTCTTATTAGTTGCTTACTATTGTATAGAGGTCTTTTATGTTTTGGGCATACGAAAGCTCCCGTTATTTGATGAATTCTATGCCAATAAGGTTCACCATATTGTTTTATATCCTCTTCAAAACATTCTGGACATAATCGAAAGTATTTGTTTAATTCAATAGAATTTGATATCAATCCTGTCTTCATATAGGATATAGCTCCTTCTCCACTTTTCATAGATAGCTTTATTTCACCTGCTCTTTTGCTTGGAAGGAAAGCAGTATAAAAAGGAAAAAGTGTATGGTTATATATGAAATATTCTGATGTATATTTCGATTTTATTGGCATATTTTTAATTATTGCATCAAGTTTTGTTGGTAGTTCCATAACTGCTATACAGTTCCTTGTTTCATATAAGTCTTCAATATTATGTATCTCTCTAATATTTCCACTTCGCATACAATATCGAGCCAGTGTACTATATAAAATTTCATCGGGATATGGTGTTGGGAAGAAGTGCATATCTGTTACCTCGCAAAAACAGTATCTTCTTCATAGCTTTTAATATAACTACTCTCTTTCAAAACACTATAAACATCTTTGCATTCTTTCTTAGCCTGCTCACCAATAAAACGAATATCTAAAGTATTTAATATTTCATTTCCATTATTCTCAGTGTTTTTTCTTTTAATTTTATTATTTTCATTAATCACATCTGTTCCTCTTTTTTCTATGTTGCCATGTTCTCTTACGTTTTTTATTAGGTCTAAATTTATTGTTGGTCGTGTCTTGCTAATAAAATTTTCTATATCAAAATCTATCATAGATATATCCCCATACTTAGCTATTTCTCTTACATTACCTGTTTTTAATGCTCGAATCATTGGTTGTATTAGTTTCATATGTTCTCTCGCAACCTTCTTGATAACATTAGGAGTTATTGCTTCTTTTCCATTAGAAATAACATATCCTTGTGTGATAGCATATAACTTATTCAACAAATCAGGTATACCTTGTGTTTCTTCATATAGTAAGGTTACTAACTCTTCCGTTAATGGTGTTTCTTTTTTTGTCCACTGATAATGCCATAAAGTTCTAACTAATAACTCCCACTCTTTATCTTTTTTCATTCTGTCACAAACCATATCCCCTCCAATCCCGACACCTCTCCTAACCTGCCTAAAATCTTTAGTTATTAATCTAATGGCCTTTGGTGTCCCAACTAAAACCACTGGAACACCTACACTATTTATGAGATTAAGAAAAAAATTAAGCATTTTTTCACTTCCCGAAGATTTTGCAGTAGATAAATTTTGAATTTCATCTATTATAATTAATCCAACTGAACAGTTTCTTACAATTTGATTCATTACAGTTAGCATCATATCTGTAGTAGCTCTTGTTTTCATCATTTTCTGATAATAGTTTGTTCCAATCAATCTATCTATTGTAGAAAAAAATTCTATAAGCAATCCTTTTACACTCCCATCAAAAGGACATTCTAGCTTAACATAAACTACTTGATATGCTGACAAAGCAACATTTTTGTATTCAGAATGAGCAATAACTTGTGGATACATATTAAGTATCCTCTGAAGCGAAAGAGTTTTTCCTAGACCTGAAATTCCAACTAATGAAAATCCACAAGCCGAGGAGCTAAATATTCCACTTTTATAATTACCTTCAACATTTATTTTTCCATAATCATCTCTAAACCCTTTTGCTATATTTGAATTAAAAAGATTTCGAGCAATATAACCTTGACGTATTACCCGAGATATTTTACTTTCTAGCTCAATACTCATTGTTAAGGGCTGGTATACTTGAAATAACCTGGTTATCATATGAGTACGATAATGATTACCTAACTGTCTTTCATCGGAGTGATATTCAGGATAATATGCTAGTTTATCAACAACTTCTTGTACTTCCCAAAGTACTGGTAATGCTTCTATGAGAGGTTTATTAGCATAGTCTTTTAATATCTGTTTTTTATACTTAGCAACTTCTGCTTGATATCTACTTGATATATCAACTATTCCTTCACTCATTTCAATTCCTCTCTCTGCTTATTCAATAACAGTGTCATAGGGTTATATTCGGTTTCTTCATCACCATCAACTTTGATTATTTTATCACACCTACTTCCATTATTTCCTTTGTCTATTTCAAAGAATTCTTTTCTTCTATTAATCATTTTTTCAGTCTTTCTATTTTCTCTTATATTTTTTACTCTCTGTCTGTCACTTTCATTAGCATCCATTTCTTTATTAAAATCATCATCTGCCTTAGATATAATATCTTCTATTTCAGCTATGAGCTGAGTTTTTGCTTGCGCCTCCGAGTCTTTCACCTTTATTTTATTTATCTTTTCTACAGCCAATAGATATTCTATCTCTTCGATTACCTTATTGTGGTATCTACTATTATCATCAATCATATAGCACTTTTCATAATCATTAGGGATATCCCCTAGTACATAAATATAGTCCATATTACGAGGGTCATAGCTAATTTTTACTTTCCACCAACCATTTTTCCGAGCTCTCACAAACATTTGGTTTTTGAGCATTTCTTTAGATGCGTAATACATGTCCTTATATTTAATTCCTTTAGCTGTTACTGTAGCTGAATCACTGGGCATTAGAGCAAGTTTTAAAATATCTTCTGATACACTACGTAAAGTCCCTCCTCTATTTTCAATCCCCCAATTAAAAAGGTGTGTTGGAATGCATGTAACCTCATCTTCAACCATCATTTCTTCACGTTTATAATAATCAAGATGGTAGTAATTATTGTGGTAGAGAATAGCTTTAATCATAATCTGATTAAAATGATACAGGTCTAACTTCGCATTTAATCTGTAATCTTTATCTCCTCTTTCTCTACCATCTAAATCTACAGCTCCTGGCATAAATGGTTTCACTCTATCATTATTAAGACCGAAAAAGCGTTCGACAGTGCTTTTTAACTCAGCTTGATAAGATGGTGTATTTTGTACGGAGATATTTAATGTGTTTATTAAATTATCAATATTACCGCCTTCTAGTTCTCCTCTGTCAGCAAGAATTGTTTCAGGCAAATGTTGTATCGGCCATTCTTTTTTAAGTATATCAATCCCATACTGTTTACAGAATTCCACTTTATCTGTGGCTGTATTCAAAAGTGCCATCATAGCTCCTGCATAAGACCCTGTCTCAAGTCCTACATAGTAACCACATATCATACGACTAAATTTATCTATAACAACATATATGGCTGGTCTTCCTATAACCCAATTCTTTTTAAACCTTGAAGTTAAGTAAACGTCTCCTACTTGGCAATCTATTTCAATTATTCCAGGCTGAAGCACACCTTCATTAGTGTTGCCTGTAATTGCCCTATACTGTTTTTGGTATTTTTTATTGCTATAACGACTCGTTATCTCTTTTTTTATATTACGTTCTTTCTTAAACCAATAGCAGAATTGAGAAAAAGTTGGTACTTCTGATTGAGGTTTTAAAATTGGAATTTTAACTCCATTTATTTTATTAAACCCTTTATTAAAATACTCTTTTCTCATTAATTCATAGTAAAGAACTAATGAATTCTTTGCTGTAGTATAATAAAATCGATTAATTGCTATTCGAAAAATTCTTTTAATATTCTCTGTAACATTTACCCCTTCACCTCTTAATTCTGCATATTTTGAAGGGCGGCCTCTCTTAGTTGTTCCTGCTGTTTTTTCCTTTCCTCTTCCTCTGTGAATGGTAAAATAAAGCAGGCCATTTTCGGCCATCCATTTTAGTCCATTCCTGGTCACAAAGCAGGCCACTTTCCGCCAGGAATTGTACCACCTTAATCTGTTGTTATGATAGACTTTCTGTTAATGATTTAGCAGAAAGGAATACTACAGATGAAGGAGATTAAAATGTACAGTAAAATCAA
>JANQMT010000174.1:0-42171 GCA_028279945.1 Clostridia bacterium | reverse complement strand
GTACTCTTCTAAAGTTTTTATAACCACTTCTTCAAGGCAGTCAATATACCAGTGTGCATCCTGCTTAAGCTTTTTGAGATTAAAAATTGGATAAGCCACTACCTGTCCCGGTCCGTGGAAAGTAACATTTCCCCCGCGTTTTGTTTCCACAATATCTATCCCTTTTTCTGATAGTTCTTCCTCGGATATTAAGAAATTTTCTCTGCCGCCTCCTGTTCCAAGGGTATAAACAGGTGCATGCTCTAAAATAAAAAGAATCCCGTCATATTCACCATCCAAAACCTTTTTACGAGCACTTTGCTGCATATTAAGTCCATCACTGTATCGAACATATTCTTTGCAATATATTACTTTGTACATATCATCATCTCTTTCATTTGAGTTTTATTTAGGTTGTATTCATTATAAACATACAGCCCCCTAATTAAACGGATCAAAAAATATAATAACTACCTCGTTCTATTTTATCAGATTTTGAGGTAGTTATATAATAAAATAAGGGATTTATGGGTAGCAAATTAAATAGAGTGTATACTTTTATCTAAAGCACCATGAAATGCTTCGTGTACAATCTCTGAAACCGTTGGATGAGGATGTATGGACATCGCCACCTCTTCTGCGGTCCCTTCAAGCTTCATGGCAACAACTGCCTCTGCAATCATATCTGTTGCATGTATACCATATATGTGCACACCGATAATTTCATTGTACTTGGGCTCAATTATAACCTTAATCAAACCTCTTTCTTCACCCGCTGCTTTTGCTTTTCCATTTGCACTTAGCGGAAATTTTCCAACTTTAATATTACCGTATTTTTCTTTTGCTTGTTTTTCGGTTAATCCTACACAAGCAATTTCTGGTTGTATATATATAGCGCTAGGTATTTTATCATAATCCATTAACCCCTTTTGCCCGCAAATATTTTCAACTGCAACGATACCTTCCATGGATGCTACATGTGCTAACATAGCTTTTCCATTTAAATCGCCTATCGCGTATATACTATCAATATTGGTTTTCAAACTATCGTCTGTAGCAATAGCACCTCTTTCTGTTTTAACACCAATAGCCTCTAAGTTTAGACCTTCGGTACTTGGCACTCTTCCTACAGACATGAGAACTTTTTCTACATCTACACTTTGGTTTGTGCCACTTTTTTCAAAAACGACTTTTCTTCCTGAAATCTGAGTGACCTTTGAGCTTGTATGAATCTTTATGCCCATTTCTTTCAGTAGGTCTTCTACCTGCACGGTAATTTCTTCATCCACCATTGGTAAAATTCGATCAAGAAATTCTATTACCGTAACATCTGCTCCTGCACTTGCCATAAAATACGCAAATTCTATACCTATAACGCCACCGCCTATTATGGCAATACTTTCAGGTACTTTTGTAAGATCAAGGGCCTCTGTACTGGTTATCAGTTGTGTGTCCGGCGTTATAGGTATGGGCAAGCTTTTTACATCTGAGCCTGTTGCTATCAGGATATAGTCACTGGTAACCGTTTGATTGCCTACTTGGATGGTATTTTTATCTATTAAAGATGCTTCTCCATTCATAGTTGCCACCCCATTTACTTTTAAAAGAGTGTTGACACCGCCTACCAATTGATTGATAACACTTCTTTTTCTATCTTGAACTTTTTCCATGTCCAGCTTAGCATTTTCTACATCCACATCCACTACGCCAAATGTGCTGCATTCTTTAACTTCTTTCAAAACTTCTACACTTCGAAGCAACGTTTTAGTTGGGATACATCCTTTGTTTAAGCATATCCCGCCAAATCTGTCTTTTTCAATGATGCAGGTTCTTTTTCCCATTTGGGCTGCTTTAATAGCAGCTACATAGCCACCCGGGCCTCCGCCTATTATTGTTATATCAAAGTCTCTGTCTGATGTACCTTCAGCTGAAGCAGCAGGTTTTTCATTTGACTTTACCTTTGAAGCAGCTGATGGTGCAGGCTTTGAAGCGTTTTTTCCAAGTTGTAATAATGCATCTGCTTCTATCGCCTCAATATCTTCATCTTTGTCTCCTACAATAGCAATAGGGAGTGTTACATCGACTTCTTCCCCTTCTCCTATTAATAGCGTTCGTACAACCCCATCACCTGTTGCTTCTATATCCATGTTGGTTTTATCTGTTTCCACAGAAAAGAAAGCTTCACCTTTTTTAATTTCGTCCCCTTCTTTTTTATACCATTGAACCAGTTTCCCAACATTCATATTAAATCCCAGCTTGGGCATTATGATAATCTCAGCCATTTATAATTCCTCCAATTATTTCTTCTATCATCAATTTCATATTTATTCAAAATTACAGAAGTAAAGTTACTGGGTTTTCCAAGTAAGTTTTAACTTCTCCAACGAATTGTGCTGCCAATAATCCATCTATAACACGGTGATCTACTGAGAGTGTTATATTCATCATGGGCTTTATGACCATTTCATCATCTATAACTACAGGCCTTTTCTCTGCAGCACTTACAGCTAAAATAGCTGATTCAGGCGGATTGATAATTGCTGTAAAGTTTTCAATACCAAACATGCCTAGGTTAGAAATTGTAAAGGTTCCACCTGTATATTCTTCTGGTGATAGATTGCCTTTTCTAGCTTTTTCGATCACCCTTGAAGCCTCTTTTGAAATATCAAAAAGCTTTCTGTTCTCTGCCTCTTTTATATTCGGAACTATCAATCCACTTTCTGCTGCTACTGCCAGACCTAAATTGACGGTTTTATATTTAATAATTTGCCTCTCTTGAAGCGATGCATTGACGTCAGGGTATTTTTGTAATGTTTTGGTTACAGCCATAGCGATATAATCTGTCACCGATGTCTTATGAGGTTGAGACGTATTAATCTGTTTTCTTAAATCAAACAAATTGGTTAAATCTACAGATCTTGTAAAATATACATGCGGCGCAGAAACTTTACTTTCTGATAATCGCTCGCCAATTATTTTTCTTACACCTGTATAGGGCATAACCTCTAGTATTTCTTTGCCATCCGGTGAATATTGTGCTTCTTCATCGGTTGCTTCTGTTTCTACTGGCTTCAATTGGGTTCTGCCAATAGCTTCAACATCTCTCTTCATGATCTTATTCCCCGCACCTGTTCCGGTAACCTCAGACATATCGATACTTTCAGCTTGTGCAATTTTTTCGGCAAGTGGTGATATTTTCACCTTCTGATCTGCTAGTAATTCAGCAAATGTTAAAACATCCGCCTCGCATATGCCGCCTTGATATCCTGTACCCGCAATATTCAAATCTGAAATAGATATACTTTTTTCTGATGCAGCTTTTCTCGCTCTTGGTGTAATTCTTAGACGCGCACTGCTATTTTTTATTAATTCAGCCATAGTTTACCTCTCTATCTACAAATTCTATAACTTTATTTCAATAACTCTTTAACTTTCTCGTATATCTTGTCTGCTGATGGAATGATTGGAAACTCTAAAGCAGGACTAAAAGGAAGAGGTACATTTGGTGTAGAAACTCTTGCTACAGGTGCGTCTAGATAGTAAAATGCTTCATTCATCGTTTCCATTCCAATTTCTGCAGCTATCCCGCATTTTTCATAACTCTCATCTGCTACAACCAGTTTTCCTGTCTTTTTAACAGATTGGATTACCGCTTCTTTATCAAAAGGTACGATAGTTCTTAGATCTATTATTTCTGCTGAAATGTCCTCTTTCTCCAATTTACTTGCTGCTTCTTGGGCTTTCATAACCAATGCTGATGTTGCAACGATGGTAACATCCTTTCCTTCTTTTACGATTCTGGCTTTTCCAAAAGGAATAGGTTCTACATCATCGGATATTTCATACTTTTTGTTATACTCCATTTTGTGCTCAAAAAATATGACTGGATCATCGTCTCTGATAGCTGTTTTTAATAATCCCTTTGCCTCTTCAGCAGTAGATGGTACAACCACTTTAAGTCCGGGAAACTGTGCAATCATAGCCTGCATACTTTGAGAGTGCTGAGCAGCAGATGACCTTCCTCCACCAATGGGCGTACGAATAACCATAGGCACTGACGCTTGACCGCCTGACATATACCTAATTTTTGCAGCCTGGTTGATGACTTGATCTGCAGCGACAAGCAAGAAATCTGCAAACATCAATTCTACAACAGGTCTTAAGCCAGTTAGAGCCATACCAATAGCTAAACCTGTAAATCCAGCTTCAGATATAGGTGTATCCTTTACCCTTAAATCTCCGTATTTGTCAAATAAGCCAACAGAGGTTTTAAAGTTACCTCCTAAGAAGCCTACATCTTCTCCTATAAGCACCACATTTTCATCTCTTGACATCTCTTCATCTAATGCTTCACAAACTGCTTGCGCATATGTTAATGTTTTCACTGCTTTTTTCCTCCTTCTACCACACTTTTTAAGCAAATATATCTGTAAATGATTCTTCAATATCCGGGTATGGATTTTCTTTTGCAAATATAACTGCCTTTAAGATTTCTTCCTCTATTATTTTTTCGATTTGGTTGATTTCTTTTTTGGTTATCAATTTATTGGATATTGCCTCATCTTTAAAACATTGCACCGGACATTTTGCCATCCATTTGGCTTTTTCATCTGGGTCTTTTTTCATTCTATATTCTGCCGGATCGCCAACATGGTGTCCTTGCCATCGATAGGTTTTGCACTCTATGATAGAAGGTCCCTGACCTTTTCTTGCTCGTTCTATAGCTTTCTTTGATTCCTCATAAACTGCTGTAACATCCATCCCATCTACTACAGCACCTGGTATGCCGTATGCTTTTGCTCTATCTGCAATATCCTTAGTATTGGTAACATCTCGGATGTCAACTGAAATGCCGTAAAGATTGTTTTCTATTATATATATAATAGGAAGGCTCCAAGCTGCTGCCATGTTTATGCTCTCATGAAAAGTACCTTGGTTAGCCGCCGAATCCCCAAAGAATGATACAGCTACTTGATCTGTCCCACGATATTTAATGGTATATGCCGCACCAGTTGCAATAGGAATCTCAGCCCCTACAATACCATTTGCGCCAAGTATCCCTTTGTCTAGTGCCATGATATGCATGGAACCGCCTTTTCCTTTTGAATAACCGTCTTTTTTCCCTAAAATCTCTGCCATCATTTTTTCAATATCTGCGCCCCTTGCAACAAGATGGCCGTGACCCCTATGTGTACTTCCAATATAGTCGTCTTCGTTTAGTGCAGCACAGACACCTGTAGCAATGGCTTCTTCTCCTAAGTACAAATGTGCCAAACCCGGCATTAATCCTTGCTTATAGAACTCAAAGACTTCTTCTTCAAATCTTCTCATTCTATACATGGTTTCATATAAACTTTTTAATTGTTCCTTTGGGTATCCTTTTAACATCATATCTATGTCCTCCTATGCAATATTTATATTTGTCCCCTATTTAACAATATAGGCATACCTTTTGCTTATAATAGTTACCAGAGTTTTATTACTATTTCGCTTTATTTAAGTAGCAAAATGTATGCCATTTTAAAATTCATATCATTATTTATCACTTTTCACTTCTCTTTAAAAACTTTGAATACGACACATATTGGTACTAACATATATTTGTTGTATTCGACAAAATTTGATAGAATAATTTTAAGGTTACATCAAACACTTAAAGACCAAGTAATAGCTCTAATCTAGAGGCTTAGAGAACTTTAACCGCACCTGCTCTCCTCTTTGTAGGAACAACCTTTAAATAGTATTTGGATATTTGATATAGACAGCTGGTTACTTTAATTAAGGCAAAACATGGAAGGGAGAATCATCGAAATGCCTATTTATACAAAAGACTACCAAAAAAGCATTGTGCAATCTTGGCACACTTTTGTGCGTAATGACACACTATTGGATAAAGATGCTGTGCAATCTATTCGAGATGTCATTTATGAATCGTGGATTCGTTCAAAAAATCATTGTGTTAATCCAATGGAAGTAAAGTCCGAAACCCTCTCTTCCACAGAATTTAAAAACAGAATTATGCAAAAACAATCTCTGATCAATGCTGCTGATTCTTATATGCACAAATTATATTCCTTTGTTAAAGGTTCTAATTTTGTTGTTATTTTGACAGATGAAGACGGATATATTATAGAAATGATTGGTGATGAAGAACATATTCGGTCAAGAACAGAAACAAGCAATTTGGTTTTAGGATCTAATAGAAGCGAGGAATATGCCGGTACAAATGCTATCGGCACCGCAATATCTATTAAAGCTCCAATTCAAATATGGGGTGAAGAACATTATGTTAAAGCACACCATCCCTTTACATGCTCCGGAGCACCCATTTATGACCAAAATCAAAATCTTATAGGCTGTCTTTGTATCACAGGTCCTCGTGAAAAAATTCACCTTCACACACTTGGGATGGTTGTAGCAGCTGTAGATGGTATAGAAAAAGAAATGAAAATGCTTAAAGCATATGAAAATATTTCTATTATTAATAATCAATTGACCAGTACCATACAGTCCATTTCTTCAGGGATTATTATGATAGATAACATTGGGATCATGACTCAGTTTAACAATCATGCTGCTAGAATGCTGCAACTCAATGTCAAGGAGATGATCTATAAGAACCTCCATGACATTATTGATTGTAAAGCTTGTGAAATCGATTTGCTTAATCCTCCTAAAAATATTTATGATAAAGAAATGTATTTAACTAACTATCACGGGCAACAAGTTCATCTTTCTTTATCGGTATCTATTATTCGTAATAATTTAGGTGAAAGTACCGGCGCTCTTATCGTCATGAACGAGATCCAACATATACACAAACTCGTCAATAAATTAAGCGGTTTTTCTGCGAAGTACACTTTTGATTCTATCATCGGAAGTTCTCACCAGATTTCAGAACTTAAAAAAGTTGGTAAAATTGCCGCTGATAGTTCATCCAACGTGCTTATTCTCGGCGAAAGCGGTACTGGAAAAGAACTTATTGCACAAGCCATACACAATGCAAGCAGCAGGGCCAAAGGACCTTTTATTGCTATTAATTGCGGTTCTTTACCGAAAGGATTAATAGAGAGTGAATTGTTTGGTTATGAAGGTGGTGCTTTTACCGGGGCTAGTAAGGAAGGGCATCCCGGGAAGTTTGAATTAGCAAACGGAGGGACCATTTTTTTAGATGAAATTGGTGACATGCCTTTGGACTTGCAAGCTTCTTTACTGCGTGTTTTACAAACCAAAGAAATTGTAAGAATAGGTGGAAAAAAATCAAAGCAAATTGACGTACGTATAATGGCTGCTACCAATAATAAATTAGAAGAGAGTATTTTAAATAATACTTTCCGAAGTGACTTATATTATCGGTTAAACGTATTGTCTATTTTTGTACCCCCATTACGAGAGCGAAAAGATGATATACTCGTTCTATCGAATCACTTTTTACGATCTTGCAATTATACATTACGTAAAAATACTCAAGGTATCTCTCAAGAAGCTTTTTCTCTTTTAGCTCTTTACAATTGGCCGGGGAATGTTCGAGAGCTTGAGAATGTTATAGAAAGAGCAGTGAACCTTGCTCAAACGGATTTAATTTTACCGGAAGATTTGCCACATAATATTATAGATAAAGGGACTATTGCTCACGATAATTATCATTCATCCAATCACACTTTCCATAATAATCATGTTGCAGCAACGCCTGTACCAGTGGCACCAGAAAAAAGCAGTACGTTTACTTCCATTACAGAGCTAGAACATACAGCTATTTTGAATGCACTGGCTAAAACAGGAGGTAATATGCGAAAAACTGCCGATATCCTTGGCATCGGAAGACGAACACTTTATCGAAAAATTGAAAAATACTCTATAGATATCCATCAATTTCGTTAATTGCTTATAAACAATATCGCTCTATAAGAAACAAGGACTTGTGATGAATCACAAGTCCTTGTTTCTTATAGATTATATTAATTATTAGTCTTATAGCCCAATATAGTTTGGTTTATTTTGCTTGTTTAGAATATCCGATTAGAGCACAGACTCCAAACAATACCATTATTCCCATTACACCGTACATCCAATATTGAGTAACAACAACATCCGTCATTATTGATTCCTCCTCGTAATTACTGAATTCAAGCTATTATTTTTTACTTACAGCTTTGGCTATAATCTGGCCTGCCGCAACCATAAACATAATTACTACGAAAGTACTAACAAACATATTAATAAACATACTTATCCTCCTCTAAGACTTCATTTTCATTAAAAGCTATTAATGATTTGCCGATTTGATGTAAGCTGGCTCACCTTTAACGATAAGATTACCTACAATCAATACAATAAGTGAAACTACAAGTGTTACATATGCATTTGGAAGTGATCCGACAATTCCACCAATGCTTGCAGGAATGCTCGTAAATGACCATGCAAGGTTAAGTATCCAAGTTATGATGATAGTTGCTGCTCCAACAGCTGTGCTTCTTTTCCAGAACAAACCCAATATAAACATCCAAAATACAGGCACAAGCCAAGCAAAAAGCCAATTAATTGCTCCTAATATCGGAGGTAGATAAGACGCAATTGCTATTGCAATAACTGCTAAAATAACAACCATTATTCTTATCGTTTTTGTTACTTGTTTTTCATCTGCATCTTTATTAAAGAAGCCTTTATAGATATCCATTGCAAAAATAGTTGCTGGTGTAAGAGCTGTCATTGCAAAAGTTGAAAGTATAGCCGCCAGTAAGGATGCAAGAAGCAACGCTCCAAGCCAAGCAGGAAGCATATTAACCAACATTGTAGTAGCTGCCATTTTAGGTCCTAATTCTGCGAATTCAGGAATTGATCTTGCTGTAAGGCCGATTACGACTGCAAATACGCCGAACATTCCGTTTAATGGCGCTGCAACCCATAATGTTTTCCGAATTGTACTTTCGTCTTTTGCTGCCATACAAGCCTGCATCAGCATCTGGCTAATCCCTTGACAGAAAGTAACCGCTATAATATTACCTACTGCAAATGTAATGAATAGTTCGGGTGTACCAAATATGCTGGTCATAAAATTTTGAGCAGGATCAGCGTCAAAGAATGCTTGTACTGAATTAAAATTTCCACCAGGAAGCTGCATTGCAATAAAAGCTGTAGCAATGATAAGACCAATGTACATGATAATTGCATTTATTACATTTACAGCGCCTACTTCTTCCATGCCCGCTAATACAACATAAAAAATTCCAAGAATACCACCCACAATCGCTGCCTGACTGATACTCCACCCAGTCATGGTAGCTACTACAATACCTACCCCTTGGGTTTCCAAAGTCAAAATTCCCCAAATGACCCCAGCCATAACACAAGCGATAGCCGTACTGACACCTTTTCCATACATATCTCTTAATGCTTCAGGTACTGTTGTAATGCCCAATCGTCTTACCCATATACCTGTTACGAGACATGCCACTATGATCAAGATAACGTGTGCCAAACTGAACCATATTGCAATAGCACCCATTCCATATGCCATTTCAAATATACCTAATATATGTGCCGTTCCAAGCACTGTAAGCGCTATAGTTGAAGCGAGTGTCGCTATGCCCATACTTCTTCCTGCCAGTGCAAAGCCGCCTTCTTCACTTTTGTTACGCTTCTTAGAGATGTAAAAACCAACTCCAAAAATAACAACGATTTCATATAATAAAACTGCAAATAAAATACCGAATTTCATAAGTTTTATCCTCCACATTAATTCTATAATATTCTTGCGGAACTTTTTGCGGGGTACAATACCCCGCCATCATTAATATTTTAAAAATAACTATGGTCTCATAACCCTACGAGAAGGTCCAAAAGTCACTACCATTCTTAGTGTTTCTTCTCCTTCCACATACATTTCATGTTCAGTTCCTTTAGGAACATACAATGCATCATTTGGTCCGAAATCTAATCTTTCACCGTCACAGATTGTATATCCGCTTCCAGATATGAAATAATACACATGGTCTGCATCTTCATGAACGTCTTTTTCAGCACATCCATCAGGTCTGATTTCAGTTACATGAAATTCAATGGTATTACTGCCGCCATTTTTAGGCGTTACAATAGGATATGCACTTGCATCAATATGCTTAGGAGGAACAACCGGTGAGACTTCTTTGATATTTCTGATAAATGGTTCTGTTTGATTAAAGTCCTTTGTTGTAAGGGTAACAACGAATCTTAATGTCTCTATTCCTATTGGATACATCTCGTGATCAGAGTTTCCTGGAATCCACATAACATCGCCAGGTTGATACTCATATCTTTTTCCGTTAATAATAGAGTATCCTTTTCCTGAAAGAATGAAATAGCAGTGGTCTGCATCTTTGTGATTATCAGTAATAGCTGCACCGCCAAATCTGATTTCACAAATTGAGAAGAAATTAAAACTATCTGAATCCATCATTGCAGGATTTGCCATACACCATGCTGTTGCATTAAGATGCTTTGGGGGTTGTGCAGGAGCACAATCGTATACGTTTATTACATATGCTTTAGCCATTTTATAATCCTCCCTAAAATCAATGTTTTTTTATTTAATGCCTGATAATTCTTCAGCTAGCTCAACAAGAACAGAGAAGTCTTTATCGCCCTTCCCTCTTGCTTCTGCTGAAGCTAGGAATTGTCTTGTCATCGCAGTAATTGGAAGTGATACGCCAAATTGTTGTGCTGCTGTCAATGCTAAATCAAAATCTTTTTCCATTAACTTGACGCTAAACGCCGGGCTGTAATCTCTTTTAGAAACCGGTCCCACTTTATAACCTACAAGTGGTGATGCTACAGCACTACCACCAATCACTTCTAAGGCTTTTCCCCAATCTAATCCAGCTTTTTCTGCAAGTACCATTGTCTCTGCAAGCATTTGCATACTTGTACCAATCATCATATTTAATGCTAATTTCATAGTCCTAGATTCTTCACCTAAGCCTAAATAAAATTGATTTTTACCCATTGCTTCAAAGCAGGGTAATACTTTTTCATAAGCTTCTTTATCCCCGGATGCTAAGACGCCTAATGTTGCGTTTTGAGCTAAAACTGTACTTCCGGTAACAGGTGCTCTTAATAATTTACAGCCTTTAGCTTCGATAGCTTCATTAACTTTTGCTGATTCTGCAGGTGAAACCGTACTCATATCAATAACAATCTTTCCAGCTGAAAGTCCTGCAATAACGCCGTTATCTCCAAAATTAACAGCTTGAAGGACATGTCCATCTGAAACCATAGTAAAAATGTAATCACACTTTTCAGCGATTTCTTTAGGAGAATCTGCCCACTCAGCACCTGCATCCAACACAGGCTTTGCTTTGGACTTCGTTCTGTTCCAAACGGTTACTTCTTGCCCTGCTTTGATTAAGTTTTGACTCATAGGAATGCCCATGTTCCCTAATCCAATCCAACCAATTCTAGCCATTATAAAAAACCTCCCTATAGAATAATTTAATTAATATACCATGCAGCCTGGTAATCCACATGACACCAGTTCTTCACTTGGATATTTCGTTATAACTTCACAACCATCTTTAGTAACAACCACTTCTTCTTCAATTCTTGCGCCCCCCGTACCATCAGCAGATGGGCAATAGGTCTCTAAAGCAAATACCATCCCCTCTTTGATTTCAAATGGTGTATCAAGAGAAAAAAGTCTTGAGATAATTGGTTTCTCCCAAATGCTCAGTCCAATACCATGTGCAAACTGCAACAGATAAGCTTCTTTTTCATTTCTATATCCTAATTCTTCTGCAGCAGGCCATGCTTTTGCAACATCTGCAGTTGTAGCACCCGGCTTTACTTGTGCTATTGAATCATAAACCCACTTGTAAGCATTTTCGTAAGCTTTTATTTGTTCCTTTGAAGGCTTGCCGCACACAAATGTTCTATAATAGCAAGTTCTGTAACCGTTATAGGAATGCATAATGTCTAAGTAAACGATCTCCCCTGGTCTTATCATTCTATTTGAGAATGTATGACAATGGGGCACGCCCCTTGGCCCTGAAATACTGTTAACACACTCTACCAACTCTGAACCCATTGAGTATAATCTTTCATTAGCAATAGCAACAAGATCACTTTCCTTAACGCCAGGCTTAATAGCTCTTGCAATATCTTCATAAGTTGCATCTACCATAGCTGCTGCTGTCTTTAATAGTTCTATTTCATCTGGAGATTTAATAATACGTGCATCCAGCATAGCTTGCTGTCCATCAACAATTTCAATCCCTCTTTTTTCCAGTTCCCGAATCAATGGGATGTCAACAATATCCATACCGATAGGCTTTTTCTCAACACCATATTCTTTTAACCATCTTTCAATATCATTTGCTACATCTTCAACCATATTAGCGTTTTCTGGGATGGCACCTCGCATTGATCCAACTGCAGGATGTACACGATCTGCGACCCATGGCATTCTTTCTCTTTTTGAAGGTGTTGCAGGATCAAATAGTAACGGCTCATTATCTTCCGGAAGTATGCAGTATCGATTCATTTTATTTCTGCACCATTCCCCCACATGTGTCCCTGTAATATATCTGATATTATCAAAATCATAGCAGATAAGTGCCCCTAGTCCTTTTTCCATCATCTGTTGTTTTGCTCTTTTTAAACGGTGATTTCTTAGTCTTGAATAATCTACTCCTTGTTCAAAATCTACGCCGTTTTGACCGTATTTCATTTCGGTTCCTCCTATCTCAAAATAAGTGTTTATGAAAAGACGAACAAAGAAAAAGCAATTTCTCTCTTTTCGTTCATTTATATATACAAATTTTGTGCCATTTTAAAAAGTATTTAATATTAGCAGATTATGATTTATTACAAATAAATCTCATGTCAATATGGCACATATTTAAAATAGCGACACACTTTTTTGACAATATCGCACACTATTCTTTATACGGATACAAAAAAAATCAGGCATCATTCTTGCAAAATTATCAAAATTAAGTTTATTTTTTGCAATAGTTTTTACAGAAAGAAAGGATTTGATTCAAATGATGTTTTGGAATTTGCTGATTTGCTTAGGCATTGTATGGATTATTCAAAATTTTTTTAGTTTTCTCCAGGGACTGTATATGAAAAATACGCTTCACTCTTTATCTGATTATGGAAAAGTTTTCATGGGAAAAAATCCTGGTTTTTTCCGAACAAAAATTATGGTATTTGCAGCGGTTGATTCTGAGCATTGTATCATCAAGGCCAACAAGCTCATAACCGCTAGAATTTTTAAAATACCAAAGGTTTTACCTTTTAATGAATTAGAAAGTTTGAGTATCACTGATTTAGATAAAGGGCAACTCAGCTTTGAAAAATATACTTCTTTAGCTGTGACCAATCTTTTTAAAAATTACACAAGCTATCAATCAAAACGTTAGTACAAAACAACCCCTACTAAAGATTAGATTTAAAATAAAAATATTTTTCTGACCATATAAAAAAACTGTCCCGCTCTAGAAATTTCTTTCTACAGCGAGACAGCCTTATATCATTGGATTAATTTGAGATAATAAATTATGTTTATAGTTTCGCCAAACCTTTTTCTGTAAGCTTAAAATATCGATATATTATGCCATAAGATTTGACATATTCGTCGTCTTCAAGCCTACTAAATACAGGAATCATTTTTGTTGTTTCAGTTTCCAGTTCATTTACTATATTATAAAAATCTATCTTCTGATTCTTGTCATTGTACTTTTTAATTATTTTCAACACACTGATTTCTTCTTCATTTAAATTAAATTTAGACATTGTATCCCTCCTTAAGGAATCATGTTTAAATAACCTATCATTATAACACCTATTATAATCAAACCAACAACTACAGCTACATCACTTGATTGAACAAACATTTTTTCAGTCTTTTTCATAAAAATCACCTCTAAATTAATTATTTATTAATGGGTAATGTTCCACATAACAAATAATGTTGCCACTGCGATTATAACAAATATAATCATCATGACATCCCTGCTGGCAGAACTATCTTTTTTGAATTCATCTTGCACAGATGAATTTTCTTTTAATGAATAGGTCAAATAATCTATTTCTCTTAATTCTCCTTCCATTACTAATCCACTAATTACAAGCCTTAATTCTGCTGCATGAGCACCTGTCCGATCAATTAAATCTGCAAATGTAACATTTCTATTTTGCATAAAAAACATAATCTCTTCGGCTAATAAATGGTTTTTAATAATTTTATTATTTCCCCACCATGGCCCTGTTTTAGACACGATTAAGCTTACAACTACCATTACCACTGCACTTATTGCAAAAGCCCACCATGCACCATGGAAAAACTTTGATCCTCCGGACAATGTCCAATATACAGCAAATCCGCCTCCGGCTAAAATTGACAATAATGCACCTTCTTTACTGGCTTTTTTCCAGTACAATGCAGAAAGCAGCGCTGCAAATAAGCCGGTATTAAATATAAATATGTACCCTAATCCCTTTAATGCACTTGTCAACATTGTTGCTAATATTAAAATGATTATTAAAACACTTACAGTTACAATTCTCGATATTTTTGTTAATTCGCTTGCTGAAGCATTTGGTTTTATTGTTCTATGATAAAAATCTCTTACAAGAACTGTAATTGCGCCCATACTGCATCCATCTACGGTTGACATCGCTGCTGCAAATATTCCTGCAGCTGCTAAACCTCCAAGCAGCGCCGGTGCATTTAATAACATCGAGCTTAATGCAAGTTCAGGATTTTCAAGGTTTGGATTAACTAATCTGGCATACATGCCTATTCCCAGTATTGGAATTAATACACCAATTAATAATATTAATCCTGCTACTAAGAAGCCCAGTTTGGCATGATGAACATTTCTTGCAGCAACGGCTCTTTGAAAATACCATTGAGAACCCCACTCATTAATCCACATCCACATTAACGCCCAGGTCATTACTAAAGCAAGGGGCGCACTCCAAGGAGTGAAATACGTATTTTCCATACCAGCCGGAACAACAATATTTGAAGTCAGGGTTGCCCAACCTCCATATGTTTTCACTGCCCATAAAAATATCACTGGAAAAGATAAAAAACAGAATAATAATTGTGGTAAATTCGTTAGATTTGTAGCCCAAAAACCTGCAAACGTCATATATATAACTATTATAATCCATGCGGCTGCGATTCCATATGATTCTGGTACATTGAATAAAGTTGAAACGATCAATCCTATTCCTTTAAACTGTGCTGCCGCTGCTGCAATACCTGAAAGCATAATAAATAACCCGGCTATTAATCGAGTAGGAAAATCATAGCGTACTTCAAATAACTCAGAAATTGTGAATGCTCCTGATAATCTTGCTCGTCTTACATATATAAACGCACATATAATAAAACCTATTACCGTAGCTGCTTCGAACCACAGCCCTCCTATTCCGAATTGGTATCCAAGGCTAGCTACCGAAGTGGTCACAGCCCCACTATAATTTGTACCTGCTAAACCTGCTGCGATAATAACCCAGCTCATTTGTCTTCCAGCCAAATGATAGTCAGTATGGCTCTTTATCTGTGGCCCAGCTGTTTTTCCTACAAATATTAATACTATTAAGTAGATTGCTATTATTGATACTTGAACAATTTGAGTTGTCAAAATTAACCCTCCTTACAATAAACAAGTATTTCTATAACTTAAGAATAAGTTGTTTTTGAAATACTTTTATGATTCTTGTATTAGTTCCATATTTACTCCGTCAGGATCTTTGAAATATATCCATTTCCATCCTGCCAACGGACCATCCGGAATTTTTTCAAAGTCTTCTGAAACAAACTTAACACCATACTTTTTCATGTGCTTAATTTTTTCTTCAATATTTTTAACTCTAAAAGCGACATGTACTTGTCCAATAGAATTTACTGGTCTTCCATAAACATTAGAAGAATCAGGTTTAATATATTCAATCAGTTCTAATGTTTCATTTGTATCACCTACCTGAAATACTGCAATTTTAATAACTGCTCCAGGAACCCCTAATTTTTCCCCTCTTGCTTTTCTTACCGGTTCTTCTTTTATTAGCTTTAGTTCTAAGACATCTCTGTAAAATGGAATACTCTTTTCTAAACTGGAAACAGTAATTCCTGCATGTACAATACCAATCATTTACAAAACCTCCTACGATATATACTCTTTAATGAAAATATAGCCTCCTCTCTTTGTTGACTTTGTAAAATAACATCAATTAATGAAAATATTTTCTTTATATTCATACACTGTATACAATTCTTATGCCATTTAAAAAATACTTCTTTTTAGCTAATTACATTTGTTTTAAATCAAATTATATGCCAATTTGACGCATACATATAATGAAAAGCACACTTTTTTGACAATATTACACACTTTTCTTTATATGGTTACTCATCCCACATTTCATTTGCAATCTGTTGAAGTTTTTTTGCCATCTTTGACAACTCTTGACTAGACATTGTTGTATGGTTGATGGTATCGACTTGGGTTTTTACATATTTGAAAATGTCACTACTTTTACCGTGGGCCTGAATATTATGCTCTCTAATCTCATTTAAAACATCAGTAACTTCTTTGACAGATTCTGCACTACGCTTGGCTAATTTTCTGATTTCATTGGCTACAACCTCAAAAGCTTTACCTGCATTACCTAGCCTTGCAGCTTCTATGGCAGCATTCAAACCCAGTAAATTGGTTTGGGATGAAATTGATTTTATAATATTTAATATTTCATCAATATTCTTAGCCTGCTCAACAGTTTGTGAAGCTATTTTGTATAATTCCATACCTAAGTTATTTAATATTTGGGAGCTTTCTTCTAATGATCCCATCTTCTGTTCAAGTTCAGATGAGGAAGCACTCATCTCATCTGAAGTTTGTTTGATTAAGTCTTGAGTAACGGTGGACTGAGTTGTAACGACACAGCCTATAGCATCACCATTGTTGTCTAAAATTGGGAATGCATTGGCAACGTAAGGTACTCCAAAAGGTGATGTTTCTTTTGAATATACCTTGACCAATTGTTCTCTCTGTTTCATTGCAATATCTGCAAGTATACCTTCTTTCAGCTTGTCCCCTTTTTTTATTTTCAAATCCAAGTTTTGAGCGGCTACATAGGCAAGATAATCCCTTCCTTCAATGACAGACAACCCCATGTCATTAGGCGTTGTATTATTGTAGTATTCAGCAATCTCGGCAAAGCAATATAAGATTCGATGAGCTTTATCGCTTGAACCATCCATGTTTACCATGTAAAATTCCTCCCTCGTTATTGAATACAGTGCTTTTTTAACTTACGACAATATTCAAATTATGCTTATGGATATAAATTAAGCAATTATTATTCCAATGATAAAATTTGTTGATAAATAACTTTGATAATTGTCATAACTTGTGCTATCCTAATACTCGGTGCTGTTTTGCACTGAAAGGATGTAATTATGGGACACAATGAAATGGTAAGTAATGTTGTAAAAAGAAATGGTTTTTATTATGGATGGATCGTTACAGGAATTGCAGCACTTGGCGTGTTTTTCTCTGCACCGGGGCAGACTTATTTTACTTCGGTTTTTATAGACTATTATATCAATGATTTTGGCTGGAGCCGCACTACCATATCCAGCTTATATTCTATGTCCACTTTGGTTGCCGGGCTTTTGTTATCTGTGGTTGGACGTTTAGCAGATCGCTATGGCCAAAAGAAAATGACCATTATTGTTGCTGGCATTCTTGGTATTTCTTGTTTATGGAATAGTTTCATTTCAAGCCTATGGATGCTTATGTTGGGCTTCTTTGTTGGAAGGTTGACAGGTCAAGGATCTATGACCCTTTTACCCTATACCATTGTACCCAAATGGTTTATTAAGAGAAGGGCATTTGCTTTAAGTCTTGCTTCTGTAGGCGGCGTAGTGGGTTCTGCTGTTATACCTCCATTTAATACCATGCTGATTCAGTCTTGGGGGTGGCCCAACACTTGGCGGCTTTGGACCTTTTTGTTATGGTTGTTTTTTATACCTATTATATACTTCTTTCAACATAATAAACCTGAAGATATAGGGTTATTGCCTGATAATGGTGACCTGTCTTCCATTGAAAAAGACAAATCCCCTAAGGCTGAGAAAAAAGAAATGGGTTCATGGACAATAAAAGAAGCTTTTAAAACCCATTCATTTTGGTTTATTCTTTACTGTCATCAAGTTCTTCCAATGATTGTAACGGGCGTTACTTTTCATTTTATATCCATACTGAGTATCAAGGGATTAACACCTGCAACAGCAGCTTATGTCTTAAGCCTTATTGCTTTGGCAAGTTTTCCTACTACACTTATAGCCGGCTATATACTCGATCATATAAAGGTACACTATGCCATGGCTTTTGCGTGCTTGCTTCAATTGATCAGCTTAATTATTCTTCTTAATGCCACAACTGTGCTAGGTGGTATGATCTATGCTGTAATTCAAGGGATGGGACTTGGGTTAAACAATGTATGCAACGGTGTTGTATGGCCTAATTATTTTGGAACAAAATATTTGGGAAGCATCAAGGGTTTAGCCATGACCATTTTAGTCATCGGAACTGCTTTTGGCCCTTTGCCACTGGGTATAGGTTTTGATCTCTTTGGCGGCTATACAGAAGCCCTTATATGCTTCATGGTATTTCCGGCACTTGGCGTTATTGGTGCTTTAATATCACCAAAACCTATAAAAAAATAGCCGATGCCATTCCCTTAGGAAGCTCCACTTTTTATATAATAACAAATTGATATTTCTATATTATATGAAAAAGACACTCAGCAGCATCTTTAAATATGATACAATTATATGTAGATGATTTCTTTGGGAGGCCAGTATGAAAGCTATTTTAATAACCATGGTATGTTGTTATTTCTTTGTGTTTTGGTTTGGTGCTCTATTAACAGAGTTTATTTTTCCATGGGGCGGTGTTCCAGAATCTCACTTAAAACCGATATATTTAGGCATTATTTTTTTAAGTGGTTTAATAATGGGATGTACCATTTATCTCGCTGAGCTTATAAAAGAACTTAAAGATAAACAATAAACTACATTACATAAAAAGAGTAACCGATTTATTGTCAGTTACTCTTTTCTATTATATTATTTACTTCATTAAACTGCATACATCATTAGCAAATTGAACCGGATCTTCTATTGAAAGGCCTTCAATCAATAAAGCTTGATTGTACAGCAAGTTTGCGTACATTTTTACTTTATCTTTATCTTGATCGAATGCATTCTTGATGGCATTAAACATTTGGTGATTTGTATTGATTTCCAAGATTTTATCAGCATTGATGCCTTGGTTATCCGGCATCATATTCAATACCTTTTCCATTTCAATTGAAAGCTCACCCTCACTGGATAGGCAAACCGGATGGCTCTTTAATCTCTTAGATGCTTTTACTTCCTTAACTTTATCACCTAGAGCTTCTTTCATTAATTCAAAAAGTTCCTTGTTATCTTCTTTTTCTTCAGCCGCTTCTTTCTCATCTGATTCTATGCCTAAGTCACCGCTTGAAACCGATTTAAATTCTTTTTCTTGGTAATTCATCAGCATCTTAATGGCAAACTCATCCACATCATCAGTGAAATATAGTATTTCAAAGCCTTTATCCGCAATGAGTTCTGTTTGTGGTAATTTCTCTATTCTGTCATTGCTTTCGCCGGCTGCATAGTAAATGTATTTTTGATCTTCTTTCATTCGTGAGACGTATTCCTCAAGGCTTACAAGCTTCTTCTCTGTTGAAGAGTAGAACATCAATAAATCTTGGAGCACTTCTTTGTTGCTTCCAAAGTCTGAGTAAACACCGTATTTTAACTGTCTGCCAAAGCTCTTATAGAATTCTTCATATTTTTCTCTGTCTTTTTTCTGCATGGACACTAATTCACTCTTAACTTTGTCCTTTATTTTCTTAGCAATAAACTTCAGCTGTCGATCATGCTGTAAAAGCTCCCTTGAAATATTAAGAGAAAAATCAGGTGAGTCCACTAAACCTTGTACAAAGCTAAAGTAATCAGGTAATAAGTCCCCGCATTTTTCCATAATCATGACACCGTTTGAATAAAGCTCTAAGCCTTTTTCAAACTCTTTTGTGTAAAAATCATAAGGGGCTTTAGCAGGAATATATAGGATCATATTATAGCTGGTTACACCATCAACGCTTGAGTGAATATATTTAAGGGGTTTTTCAAAGCCAAAATGCTTGTCCATATAGAAGCGTTCATAATCTTCGGCCTTTAACTCATTCTTATTTCTTCTCCAAATAGGTACCATGGTATTGAGGGTCTCATCTTCTAAATAGTCCTCATACTCATTTTCAGTACCTTCTTTCAGTTTGCTTTTTTTCATCATCATCTTAATTGGATATTTGATGAAATCTGAATATTTCTTAATTAAAGTTTTTAGCTGATATTCATCCAAAAATCTATCGTATTTTTCATCTTCTGTATCTTCTTTGATCTTTAATGTAATGACCGTTCCTACTGTGTCCTTGTCATATGACTCCACGGTATATCCATCTACACCTTTTGATTCCCATTTAAAGGCTTCATCAGCGTTAAGGGCACGGCTTACAACCGTTACCACTTCTGACACCATAAAAGCAGAGTAAAATCCTACCCCAAATTGTCCTATGATATCCACACCATCTTTTGCTTCGTTTTCATCTTTAAATGTTAAAGATCCGCTTTTTGCAATAATTCCTAAATTATTTTCCAATTCTTCCTTGGTCATACCCACACCGGTATCAGAAACGGTGAGTATTCTATTCTCTTTATCTGCTTCAATCCTAATATAGAAATCATCTTTATTAAAACTGATGTTTTCATCAACAAGAGAATGATAATAGCTCTTATCAATAGCATCACTTGCATTAGATATCAGCTCTCTTAAGAATATCTCTTTATGGGTATAAATTGAATTAATCATTAAGTCTAGTAATTTTTTTGATTCGGCTTTAAACTGTTTTTTTGCCATTTTCATTCTTTCCCTTCTTTATCTTATTAGCATAATCATAATGATTTAATTAATTTGTTTTACATAGGTTATGTAATGATTTATTAGCACTCTCGCTTAATGAGTGCTAATTTTATTCTAGTAAAAATTACAAATTTGTCAATATATTTTTGACTTTTTTACTGAAAAACTCTTTGCCAACTAAAATTGGAGAGTTTCCACTCTGCGAATCGCAACTTTTACCAATCATAGATTGGAAAGTTCAACTTGTATAAGACCTACATCAGAATCAGAGATTCTGTGTTAGGGCTTCAACTGAAAAACTCTTTGCCAACTACCTTTTAGTCCTTTGATGATAGGCGTATAGGTATAAACTCATTGTGAGGTAATAATATTGTGTTATAATATAACAAAAATTTATTAGTTTCTGTTTCTATTGTTCTTGGTTTAATAAAAAGGAGTCTCATTATGGGAGATTATCGAATTGAAAGCTTAGAAAAATTAAAACCACTGATATCTTTGGATACTTTAAAATCATCCAATACTCAACAGTTAAACGCTTTCCAAGAATTATTATGCAGTATAGATGATTTACAAAAAGTTGACAATGAATTTACCGTAAACCATTCTATTGATACAGAGCAATTGTTAAATATGCTGCTGAGCAGAGAAATTTTAATTGAAATTTTGGAAGCACTTCCGGCTGGGGTCCAGATAGTCAATAATAGCGGTGTCACACAATATGTTAATCCCCAGTTTCTAGATATCGTAGGTGTAAAATTAGAAGAGCGTATAGGGAAAAACATTTTTGATCTTTATCCTCAAGGGAGTCTTGCAAAAGTTTTAAAAACAGGCAAAGCAGTTACAAATCTGAAAGTTAAAACCAAGGAATTCTCTATTGAACTTGTTGCTAGTGCCTCTCCGATTTTCTATAAAGAGCATATGATTGGTGCGGTTGCTATTGCTAACGATATAGAAGAAGTCATCATTTTAACGGAAAAATTACGAGAAAGTAAGCATCAACTTGAAAAGCTTTCAGAAAAAATAAGTAATATTGCCTCTGCATCTTATACATTCCATAATATAATCGGCGAGTCTTTTATTATGCAGCAAGTTATAGAAATGGCTAAAATTGCAGCACAAAATGATACAACGGTATTAATTTTAGGCGAAACAGGTACAGGTAAGGAAGTCCTTGCAAATGCCATTCATAATGAAAGCAAACGATCAAAGCAACCGTTTATAAGTATAAATTGTTCTGCTATCCCAATGAACCTTTTAGAAAGTGAATTTTTTGGTTATGAGAAAGGTGCCTTTACAGGTGCCTACAAAAGAAGTATCGGAAAGTTTGAATTAGCAAATGGAGGAACTATATTTTTAGATGAAATTGGAGATATGGATCCTGTTTTGCAAGTCAAAATATTACGCGCGATTCAAGAAAAACAAATTCAACGAATTGGTGGAGAATCGAAAATACCTTTGGATGTTCGCATTATTGCGGCTACCAATAGAGATCTTAAAAAAATGGTTAAAAAAGGCAGTTTTAGAGAAGACCTTTTTTATAGATTAAACGTTTGGAATATCCAACTGCCGCCTTTGAGGGAGCGTAAAGAAGATTTGCCAGATTTAATTGAATTTCTAATCAATAAAGTCTGCAGGAAATTAGGTAAAATAAATACAACTTTTAGTCCCAATGCCATGGAAATCATGTATCAATATGATTGGCCCGGAAACATTCGGGAATTAGAGAATGTTATCGAACGGGTTTTAATCAGCGTTAAAGATCATGAACAAATAATGGTTGAAGATTTAAAGTTTATTACTATTGATGAGACAATTACCTCGAGTAACCAATTTGACAGTATCATGCCTTTAGAAAAAGCTGAAATATTAATCCTGGAAAAAGCAATTGAAAAGTATGGTCTTACCTATGAAGGCAAAAAGAAAATCTCAAAAGCAGCAGGGATTTCTTTGGCTACATTATATAATAAGATCAACAAATATAAGTTAGGTCAAGGCAACCGATAAATAAAGAAATGTTTTTACAAACCTCTAATTTAAAATAAGTCTTTAATTAGGGGTTTTTTATTATAAATAAAATCAAATCAATCAATACCTCTAAATTTTAGATTTAATTTCTAGAATTTAGAGGTAATTTAATGATGAAATCTATCTTAACGAGGATTTTATTTTTATTTTAATCAAAATTATAAATTAAACAAGAAAAGAAAATAACCCAAAACAGCCCTGTTCCCATACCATATATAGTCTATCTATTCTTCATCATCTACATATAGTGCTTTTCACCTGAAAAACAATTCACTAAAGTAATAAACTGGCACAAACATTGCGATTATTCAGAAAAGAACAACACTTTAAAGGAGGAACACAATGAATAACACATTATTATTAAGCAAGTCAGATATCTTAGAGGTGCTGAACATGAAAGATGTAGTGGAGATATGTGATAAAACTTTTAAAGGTTTTGGAGAAGGAACAACCATAAATCCAACTAAGGTTACTTTGGATTTAGGAGAAGAAGGAGAATTTCCTCCATATGAAGGATTTATGAATGCTATGCCTGCTTATATAGGATGGTGTGATTCAGCCGGCATTAAATGGGTAGGCGGTTTTCTTGGGGAAAGAAAGAAAAAAGGATTACCCTATATCGTTGGTATGATTCTTCTGATTGATCCTAAAATGGGTGACTTTGTAGCAGCTATGGATGGCGCCCATATAACAAATTGGCGTACCGGTGCTCAGACTGCAATAGCTCTTAAGTATCTACTCCCAAACAAGCAATCCATTAAACTAGGTATTTATGGAGCAGGCATGCAAGCACGTACTAATACTATAGCTATTTCTGAAGTCTTTGATATAGAAGAATTAAGGGTTTACGACATCTATAAAGAATCCGGCTTGAAATTCAAAAAAAACATGAAGGAGGTTGTTAAAGGCGAGATAATAGTTGTTGACGAAGCAAAAGAAGCAGCTAACGCTGATGCAATTATTTCTGTTACCCAGTCTAAAGACAAATTCATAAAAAATGAATGGGTTGAGCCAGGAACTATTTATTTCCCCCTAGGTTCCTATCAGGAATGTGACGATGAACTTATCCTTAAAGCAGATAAAATTATAGTCGATCACATTGGTCAAGCTCTACATCGAGGCGCTCTAAAAAAACTAAACTCAAAAGGTAAAATAACTGAAGAAAACATTTATGCTACCATAGGTGAGCTTGCCGCAGCCAAGAAGCAATGCGATGTTTCAGAGAATGAGCGTGTGATTTGTATTCCCATCGGGACAGGTGCAATGGATGTTGCAGTTGCAACTGTAGTGCTTGATAGGGCCAAAGAAAAAGGGTTAGGTGAAAAGTTCTCTTTTACTATTTAGAATGATCTAATCAACAGAGGAGGAGATTCAATGCAAGATAATTCTTTGACACAAAAAATATGGCGCAGCTTGACGACCTTTCAGGGCATATTAAGTGCAATCTTAATGATAGCTTTACCATTAATCGTTCTCATACAGGTTTTATTAAGGTATGTATTTAAAGCCCCGCTTATGGGAATTGAAGAAGTCATGCTTTTTCCTACGATTTGGCTATACATGGTTGGGGGTGCAAATGCTTCAATGGAACGAAACCACATATCTTGTGGGATATTAACACTCTACATAAAAAGTGGAAAACCAATGCAAATTTTCAATATATTAAAGTCACTTTTATCTTTATTAATAAGCTTATGGCTAACCTACTGGGCTTATGGATACTGCGCATATTCACTTAAGTCTTGGAAACTCAGTAACCTTGTTGAAATTCCAATGTTTTTTGCAGAAAGTGCACTATTTGTAGGACTCATCTTAATGACATTTTATACCGGCGTTGAATTAGTTGACAATATAAAAATATTTTTGAATGGTCTACAAGCGTCTGAAAGGAAGGTGAGATAATGTTAAATATTGTGCTTTTGGATGTCCTGCTTCTTGTTGTGCTCTTAATGATGAGCATCCCTCTCCCCTATTGTTTTGCCGGCGCTCTCCTCTTTATGGCAATATTCGGAGATGTCTCAATGAAAAGTATGATGTTATGGGGATTTAATCAAACGATAAGTCCTGTTCTTCTTGCCAGTCCACTGTTCGTGCTTGCAGGTATTATCATGGGTGGAAGTGGTATCGCTAAACGTCTTCTTAACCTTTCAGACATGCTGGTAGGCCGAATAAAAGGTGGAACAGGAGTAATTGCCGTAGTCACTTGTGCTTTTCTTGGGGCCATCTCAGGAAGTGGTTTTACCGGCGTTGCAGCGACAGGACCCATATTGATACCGAGAATGGTCAAACAAGGTTATCCTCGTGGATATGCCACTTCATTGGTGACGGTTTCATCAATTTTAGGATTGTTGATCCCTCCAAGCATTATTATGATCTTATACGGATGGGTGACCGAAACATCTATTTTAGCTTGTTTTCTTTCCACCGTAGGTCCGGGACTAGCCATTGTCATTACATTTTCAGCTATCAATTTAATTTGGGCTAGAAAAAAACCAAATCTCATTTTAGAGCCTCCACTCAAATCTAAAGAAAGGCGAAAGGAATTTTTAAATAGAACATGGATTGCTTTGCCTGCTCTTGCTTTGCCTATAATTATTTTAGGTGGTATCTATGGCGGTGTCTTTACCCCAACTGAAGCTGCGGGTGTTGCTGCTGTTGTATCTGTCCCTATTGGATTTTTTGTCTATAAAGAGCTTAGTTTTAATAGCTTTTTTAAGCTTCTTAAAGAATCAGCTACTTCTGTAGGCGCTATAATGACAATGATTATTTTCACATTAATGTTAAGTCAAACCTACGTTATGTTACAAGTGCCACAAGCTATTATCGAACTCTTCTTTAACATAACGGATAGTAGGATCATCATGCTTTTGATCATAAACATATTCTTATTCTTGGTTGGTATGATTGTAAATGATGCTACAGGAATGATTCTAG
Organism: Clostridia bacterium; assembly: GCA_028279945.1. Classification (GTDB taxonomy): domain Bacteria; phylum Bacillota; class Clostridia; order Peptostreptococcales; family JAAYPU01; genus JAKSCF01. The sequence continues at coordinate 16,231 of JANQMT010000174.1, read as the reverse complement.
TAGCACCACTTTTACTTCCTCTCATAACTGAATTAGGGTTAAACCCAGTTCATTTTGCAGCAATAATGGGTGTTAACCTTGCGATGGGAGGTGTTACGCCACCTTATGCAAGCATACTGTATTTAGGTATGCGAATAGGAAAATGTGAATTTAGTGAAATAGTGAAACCTACCATGACATTCTTACTACTTGGGTATTTGCCCATAGTATTACTGACAACATTCTTTCCGGAACTGTCACTATTTCTTCCAAGGATCATGGGATTATTATAGCGTTTGAATGAAATTTTTAGTCGATTAAAAAGTATTTAGGAGGAGAAGGTATGAGAAAAATGAAAAAAATAAGTTTGATACTAGTAGCCGTTATTTTATTAGCAAGTTTAAGCGGATGTGGGTCACCTGCTCCAGGTGGGGATGAACCGGAAACCAGAACATGGAAAATTGGACATATTCGACCTGAAGGCGCTGTGGCCGATAAAGATATTCGCGGCTTTGCCGATGCAGTTGCTGAAGGGACTGAAGGCAAAATAAACATAGAAGTTTATCCAGCCAGCCAATTGGGAGACTATCAAGTTGTTCAAGAACGTGTCGGCATGGGTGATATTGAGATGCAGCTGGCACCGGTTGGTACTAATGTCGATAAATCATTAGGGATAAGTGGTGCACCATACTTGGCATCCAATTGGGATGAAGCAAGAGAAGTGTTTAAAAAAGGCGGCATACTGATGAATGCTGTTGAAGAAAAGTTTGAAAATCAAGGCATAAAAGTCATAGCATCTTACCCGGTATATTTTGGAGGTATTGCTTTATCAAAAGAACCTAAAGAACCAGGTAATCCTAATGTCCCTAAAGATATGAAAATAAGGGTTCCGGGAATTAAGGTCTATGAGCTGAATGCTGAATCTCTGGGATTTATAGCGACTCCTATTCCATGGGCTGAAACATTTACTGCAATTCAAACAGGTATAGTAGACGGAGCTATTGGCGGAGGCGCTGAAGGTTATTATGCAAGTTTAAGAGAGGTGACGAACTACTACCTTCCTGTCAATGATCATTTTGAAATGTGGTATTTATATATTAACTTAGATTTATGGAATGAACTTACTGATGAAGAAAAAGGAATCATTGAAGAAATAGGGCTAAATTTTGAACAAGAGCGATACAAGCTTGCTGAGCAAGATGAAAAGGAATATGAGAACAAACTTAAAGAAGCCGGCATAACCGTATACGAATTTACAGATGAAGAACTTGCTGCTATGGCTAAAAAAGCCAGAGAAACCGTTTGGCCTGAAATTAGGGAAGACTTTGGCGCTGAGTTGTTCGACAGCATAACTAAAAATATGAAATAAAGATACGTAAATACAATCCAATTTACTTTGACATTTGACATAGAATCATAATAATTGTAATATATATAGGTGGTGTAAGGTATTAACGATGTCTAACACCACCTATTAATCTATGCTCCCGTAGCTCAGGGGATAGAGCGTCGGTTTCCTAAACCGTGCGTCGGATGTTCGAATCATCTCGGGAGTGCCAAAAGCAAGCCTCGATGTCCTTACCTTTTTGTTGCAATACCCATAAATTTTCCGTTTGGAAAGGATATGCTTCCTTTTCTTCAAGGAAAATTTATGGTTCCACAAGAAATCCACCTTTCAATATATATGAAAAGTGGATTTTTACTTTTAACAAGCCCTTGTATTTGTATTTAAATATTCACTAATAATGCTAGCTTCGTTAATAACCCTATTTTCTCCTATCATAAGCTTCGCATAATTACTAGCTACATATTTCAATAACAGCTTTTTTTTTAATCCAAAGTATTTTATAATCGTTTATTTAAATCATAGGAAACGAAACTCTTTTTGCTTTATTTTTTTCAAATAAAAGATAATCTGACAAAATATTGTATATTTACATAATTTGCCGTATAATTAAACTTAAGGATTAAAGGTTAATTATGTAGGGGGTAATGTATATATAATAGACAGAACTAGTTTGACAGTGGATATATTGTTGAGCTTTTTTTTAGAAATAATTATGTCTAATAATGCGAAGTTAAAATAAATGTTAAGTGACTATTGTTAAGCTTCTAGTACCCTTACTTTGCTTCGATAATTAGATAAAATAAATCATCAAATCAGAAAGGAGAGTTAGAAATGATAATCAAGAAAAGAGCTTTTATTAGTTTTGACATTGACCATGATGAGGGTACCAAAAAAATGTTAGCTGGTCAGGCTAAATTAGCTGATAGCCCATTTGATTTTAAAGACAATTCTGTTAAAGAACATTTGACTGGCGATTGGAAAGAAAAGGTTCGTCGTCGTATGGATAATGTTGATGTTGTTATAGTTCTATGTGGAACAGCGACTCATACTGCTTCTGGTGTAGCTGCCGAATTATCAATTGCTAAAGAAAAAGGTAAACCCTATTTTTTGTTAGCAGCTTATCCTGATAAATATTGTACTAAGCCAACATCTGCATCAACAACAGACAAGGTATATAAATGGACATGGCAAAATCTGAAAATATTAATCCGTGGTAGCCGATAAGGAGATTAATTTTAGTTATGAAATTATTTGTTATACACAGGTTTAAAGACAGGAGACTTGCAAAGAGCAAGTTGAAGAAAATTGAAAATGATTTGTCTATAAAATTTAAACTTATCTTCTTGGATAGTTCAAACAATGATCATTGGAAACAAAAAGCAATGAATGCGATATACCAATCTGAGGCTATTATTGTTTTTAATCCTAAATCATGCGAGGAGTCAATTAATGCAAAATGGGAGATTGAAAAGGCAAAAGAAGTTAACAAAGAAATAATCAACCTAAATGCGAACAGTGAAGATACAGATTCTATTTCAAGATTGAAGTCAATATATGAACTAAGCGATGAATTTGAAGCTTGCTTTTCGTCTGATAGCAAAGATATCCTTGATTTATATAAATTAATGGTCGAATCATCAGAAAGTTTAATTCAAAGAAGACAAAAGACAAATGCTTTTTTCATCACGGTAATCGGAAGCTTGATCACTATCGCTAGTCTTTTAGTCAAAACTGGAACAATTAATTCTGAATCTATAGGAATATTATATGGTTTTTCGGTTGTTGGTTTGCTACTATGTAATTCATGGAGAAATCTTATCGATAATTATGGCAAGCTGAATAAAGCTAAATTTGATGTTATTCTACGATTAGAACAAAATCTTAATGCTCAAATATATTCTGCAGAATGGATATCCCTTGGAAAAGGTTTGCGCCCTAAGAAGTATAAATCATTTACTTCTACAGAAAAAAACGTACCATTTTATTTCGGTTTATTGATACTGGTGCTGACGGTAGTTACAGTAGTATGGCAATCTAGTCTTATTGAGGCCCTGTATCTTGTGGAAACCATTGTCGATCCTCTTTTATTTATAAAGTAGAGTAGAAAGATTGGGTATAAGTAATAAAAAGCTTTATTATCTATTACGAAATTTGAGAGCTTGGTGTAGTGTGTTTTTCTCATACGCTTGTCAATGCTTTCTTGTTTTTTGAGGAGGCAAGCTTAAATAATGAATTCATTAATTAAAATTATGAAAGAGAATAAATTGCTTCTGACCCTTTTGGGAACTTTAGGACTGGTTGCCTTGTTTAAAGAAACTAGCAAAAAGAAAATATTTATTAGTTTTGCTATAGAAGATTCTAATATAAGAGATTTATTTGTTGGACAAGCGGAAAATTCACTGTCGCCATTTGAGTTTAGAGACTGCTCAGTTTATGAAGCTTGGGATAATGCATGGAAAACACATTGTAGAGAAGAAATTAGGAATAGTGATGGAATAATAGCTTTAATAAGTAACAAGACCTGGAAGGCTGATGGACAACGCTGGGAAATTAAATGTGCAGTTGAAGAAGGCATACCTATAATTGGTGTTCATGCCTATAAAAGTAGTAATAGACGGGGGGCTATTCCTCCAGAACTTAAGGGACAAAAAGTTGTAGAATGGAACTGGGAAGAAATAACGGGATTTATGAATACTTTATGAAAGGATATGTTTAGCGTGGCACGACATACTGGGAATATTAGTTAATCAGTTAGTATGATTTAATCTTACGTCCCATTATCCATATACAGATAAGATTATATCTACAACTCTATGATTTTTTAAGGAGGCATTATGAATGCAACAAATAACACATAATAACCATTATGTTCCACAGTTCTATTTGAAAAACTGGAGTGATGATAATGAAAAATCTTTATATGTATACAATATTTTAGTTTCGGATAAAAATGTTCCTTTATGGAGAAAGAAAGCAATAAAAAAAATAGCTTATCATAAGGATTTTTATACAAGAGAGATTAACGGTCAGAAGATTGATGATATAGAGCAATGGTTTAATGCTCAATTTGAAATGCCTGTTAAAGATGTTTTTGAAAAAGTGAAAAATAATAGTCGATTAAATACTAGTGATTGGCAATGTTTAATAAGGTTTATGGCAGCTCAACAGTTGAGAACTCCTGCTAGGTTAAATGAATTGTTAGCCAGATGGCGAACAGAAATGCCGTTATTATTTCAAGAAACATTAGAAAAAATTAAAACTGAAATAGAGAGACCTGAATTTATTCCATCAAATATAACTTTTAATACTGACACAAGTCTTATTCCGATGAAGGTAAAGTGTGATGATAATAATGGGATCATGACTGTGAATTCTCTTGTAGGCAAAGGCATGTATTTTTTTGCTTTAAAACATTTACTAACAAAAACTATTGAAATTTTAAATAACCACCAGTGGCACATTATACATGCACCAAATGAAATTGAATGGCCCACCAGCGATGACCCAGTAATTTGTTTAAACTACCGTGACAAGAACCATTATGACTTTAAGGGTGGCTGGGGAAAGAAAAATGGTGAAATCATTTTTCCATTGACACCAAAGCATATCTTATATTCCCAAATCGGTAATCACAGAAAAAGCTGTCTATTGGATTATTCATATGAGTATGGGTTATTACTACAAAGATTTATCATTGAACATGCGCATAGGTATATATTTGCTAGAAAACCGCTTAAAGGAATGCTAAAATTGCGTCCAAGGAAAGTAAGTGCTGAGATTTATAATCAAGAAAATAAAGCTCTGAAAGATTGGTATATTGAACAAACAAAATATGAAAAAGAAATTAAGGAATAACGAAAAACTTAAAATAGTTTGCAAACTTCTCATTATCCATAATTTGCTACAAGTTCTTAATGTCTAGAATGGGAAATTGAATATCTACACTTTTGAATAATAAATAATATTTAAGGGAGTTATATTTGTTATGGAACAAGCTAATTCAATTGATAAATATCTACATATTCTAAATCGCTTTAGTGCGTATACTAATATATATTTCCGTGGCCAATTAGAAAAACATAAGACTATGCCTCCATCAATTGCAAGGGACGAAGGTTATAGAATTAATGAATCAAAAATGTATCATGATGCACTTGATATGGCAAGCACCGATTTTACAGGATTGAAATCGCCTATTGAAAAACTATCAAAGATGCAGCATTACAGTATCCCTACAAGATTAGTTGATGTTACGATTGACCCACTAATAGCGCTGTTTTTTGCTGTGCAAAATAGTGATGATAAAAGTGCTGGAAACGTTTATGTTTACTTACCTAAACAATATGATTTAGATAGTAAAGAAGCAAAAGCATTATCCTTGTTAGCAACAATTGAACCCAATAATATAGATGACCTGTGCAAAGCATATCTAAAAGAATATAGTGAATATATTAGTGTTGACGAGATTTGCGACATGATTTCTAATCCAGTTTTCATTAAACATTGTGACAGATTGCAAAAAAGTAATAACAGACTTTTTAATCAAAAAGGGACTTTTGTTATATGTGGTAATAAACTTGAAGATAATAAAATATTACCAAATCTTATATCTCTTGATACCGTCGTACATTCAATGGTAATAAAAATTCCATACGAGTATAAAGAGTATGTAAAAAACGAATTGGATGAAAAACACAATATTAACGAAATTACAGTTTATCCAGAACTCCCTTCAGTAGCAAATTATCTTAAAGCTAAATATAAGAAAGCAAACAGATCAGTAGACGGGTCATTTAGTGTTATTGAAGAGAAAGATGTCAGTACAGTATTTTCAAAAAGAATATCTGTAATTATCACAATTAAAAAATTATTGACAATAGATCAGATTAAAGTAGTGGCATTTAATGCAATTAAGATATACCAAAAAAATTATGATGTTGTTTGGCTATATGTTGCTAAAAATGGCGATGACTATATAATGCGTAATTGGATTTTTAGAGCGCAATGGATTAACCCAACTTTAGATAAAAAGCATAGACCTTTTAACTTGAAGGAAATCGAAAATGACGAATATTATTACAAATATGATGAATCATATAGCACCTTATCAGATTATTATTTGAAGCACGTTTTTCAAGACGATAAATTGCTATTAGTTGGCTACAAAAAGAATTTGGACAATGTATATTCCGTAGTTCTAGAAATTCTAAAAGCAAATAATACAGATGATATTATAATGTTAAAAACACTTATAGCTACACACCAGAAATTCATTACGAAAGCCTTTCTTATTAATAGTGATTTTGGTCATTCAAGAAATGCTGACTTTGATGAATATCTAGATTTATATGATTCCTTATTTTGCTCGTTGGATAATCTACACTTATGGTGTGAGAAGGATAGCTTAAATGAACGTTCTCTTAAATATCAGATAAACAGTTGCATTACAGATATTAAAAAGCATATTGACCTAATATTAAGTCAGCATGCGCATTGGGAATCAAAATTAGGTGTTGATGCTGATGACTATAAAAATATTGATATAGATTTGATAAAGAAGGATAAGTATCAGTATACGCAAACAATTCCGATTAGTGAAACTGCTCTTGAGGTTGAATTCAATGAAATTGTATCAATAAATGATGACAATACTTTTTCAGTTAGCGGTAAAACAAACCTATTTGATGATGCTGTTTTATTACTTTCTATAAGAGATGATAAAGGGAAATTACATTCACAAGGTAAAGCAGCTGTCTTGAATGGATTATTTCAATTTCCGCAAATGTCTAAAAAAGGAAAAGGTTATCCTGTGGGAGCATATAAAGGGGATATTTCTCTTTCATTGCCAAATGTTCAGCCCAAAACGTTTAGTGCAAAGGCAGGGATTGAATACGAAAACCTAACAGGTACATATGTAAACCGAATTGGCATCGGACCTACTGTGGAATATGAATTTTCATTTCAAATTATATGAAAAATATTTTAAAGAAAATAATATATTTCACTTCCCATTATCCATAAACTAAGTATGTCTATAATGGGAAGTAAAATTAGATAGTAATTTAGGATATGATATTATGAACCGTATCATAGGATTGCGATAATAATAAGAAAAATACAAAGACATATAAAATTAATAAGTATTTACACATATTAAAAACTCTATTCGACGAGATAGAGTTTTTGCTATAGAATAATAATGGAATAATTTAGTAAACATAAATAAATCATGGAACCTAAAATAAGTTTAATATTATAGGACAACTTTCAAATGTGAAAAGAAGATAAACGCACTCTTATATGTTTATATGGGAGCTTAGTTTCTTAGGTGACAGATTCAATTAGTTTATATCTGAGCAATGTTTTGGGAAGAGGGTTGAGTATATTGAGCAAAGATGACAATAAGTTGCGAGAGCATATAACTAAATATCTTAATGCGGTTCAAAAAGAAAGGGAGAAGTTTTTTCAGAAGTATCCTCCTGACCCTCCTAATGAAGTTTGCTTCTATGCATGCTTGTCAGGTTTGAAAGTTGAGAATAGCTTTGGGCCAAGTGTTCATGATTTCGCTGAGTTTTTTGAAACTGAGTTTGAGAAGATATATATTTGGACATCTACAAAGGATAAGAATTCATGGATTGTCTCACAAGTTAAAAAAGATGTAAAAGGATTACCTTTTTGGAAGACTGTAGGACATATTCTACATCTAGCACAGTATTTTTATGATGCCTTTGAAATAAGCATTGATATAGAGATTAAGTATCATTGGATGTACTATTTCAGTCCTGAACAAGCTTTTGATGAGATACTGCTATATGAAGATTCTGATTTTATTAGAATGGATATGGAGACAGCTTCAATAGTGAAAGCAACAAAAATTGAAGCATTTGCACCATTAATTGAATTACTTTTGCGTGATGACATTTGTTATACCGCACTATCACAAATGCTATCATCATTTGAACTACACTATTGTTGCCTTATTTGTGAATTAGGTTTATCACCAATCATGAAACATGAGTCTCATGAACCTGAAATTTGGCAACATGGCTACTACATATCAAAGATGGAGGCTGGTATAGTTCAAGCATGTAGATGTGTGGAGGGTATATTGGGAGAACCACCAAATAGAGCAAAACAGAATAGTTTGTTAAAACATAAAGAAAAATGGAAAAGACTACTTGGCATTAACCCTGATGAGTTGTACGACAAAGTTAATATGTCGTATTTAGATTTCTATTACAGTTTATTCTTTGAACTAAGGAATCCATCAGCGCATAGTTATGGGAATATTCACTATGAGCTAGAAAGAAAGAGGGCTATTGAAGCACAGTGTTTCGCAGCAATTGTACTTCGTGGTTATATTGAGACTAATATGAAGAGTCATGATGAAGCTACACGATTTTTGAAGTTCAATAGGGAATTGCTTGCCAGAGTTTCTGATACGATAAGTACTTCTGTAACAGATTAGGCAACATTATTTAAATGAAGCTTACTGCCAGATTAAAGTGAAGCCTAAGGAAGCTTAAGGGCTCAGCTTTCAAATTGAAAAACTCAAGATAAACATCGCCAAAAGCTTCTTATTATCCATATAACGATTACATTTCTATTGCTACTTACTCTAAATAATTATAATTTTTAATAATGCCCTAAGTTATTGGATATTCTTAGTATACTTAGAGTAATTTTAGATATAATATAACACAAAAATAAGATAAATCAACAATAGAGGGAGATGTAAGTAGTATTAGCACAAAACTATATAGCTTAAAACCTATAGGATTAAATACAGAACTTGTCGAAAGCCAAACTAGTTTTATATCGAGATTAGCAGAAGCACACTTGGTTAGTGTTGGTTCCCTTATTGGAAAAGAAGTTGCTCCTATACTCGGAAAAGATTATATAAATAAAGGTAGCCGCTTTTACGACTATGCTATTGAGTTAAATTCACTTGGAAATCGAGCGAAAGAGTTTTCGGAGATTTTATCGGTATTAACTGGAGCAGATAGAATTATAGATCTTACTCTTGTATCATTACGAAATTTATTGCCTTCAAGAGGGTTGCTTACCACAACTAAAAAATGGTGCCCCTTATGCCTTGAGAATTGGAAAAAAAGTAATCAAATAATTTACGAACCTTTAATCTGGTATTTTAAACAAGTAAATCTTTGTAAAATTCATGAATGTAGACTAAAAACTGAATGCCCTCAATGTTCTAAACCAGTACTTGTGCTAACTCGAACATCAAGGAACGGCTATTGTTCTAACTGTGGAAGTTGGTTAGGCAATGATATTAAAAAAACAAGTGATATAATTAATTTCCAAGAAAATTTGTGGGAAAATTATGTAGTCAATAATATAGGGAATTTACTAAAGACTAGTGAAGCAGTAGATAGTTATTCTTCTGATAATATTATTTTATTTATAAAAACAATATTAGAAAAGATTGGTGGAATTAGTGCTTTTTCACGATACTTTAATATTCCAAAATCAACAGCAAGCACATGGATTTCAGGCGAACATAGGCCCTCCTTATACTCTTTGTTGAAAATTTGCTATAAATTAGATATTGATATAATGGATGCTTTCAAAGCAAATCAAAAAAAGATTTACTTGATACCGAATGATGAATTGCAGATAAAAGATACTACTCAGAGAAATAACGACATGCGTAAGAAACGAAATCAACGAAACATTTGTTGGGTTTATATAGAAAAAATCCTAATTAACATAATCAGCAATAAAGAAAAAAACGCTCCTTCACTTCGTGAAGCATCTCGAAATCTTAATTGCGATGCCAGATTACTATATAATCACTTTCCAGAATTGTGTAAAAAAATTTCCGAAAACTACAATCTCTCTATTCAATTTAATAAACAAAGAAAGCATGAAGAAAATTGCAAGAAAGTACTTGAAGCTACAGCTATTTTACATAAGAAAGGAATTTACCCTACAAAGCGCAAAGTTGAAAATATTTTGCCGTCTAACATTTCATTAAGAAGAAAGGTTTATTATGAAGCATGGAAGGATTCTTTGAGAAAGTTAGATAAATAATACTAAGAAGGATTAATTTGAATTTGACATAAAGTTTTGGATAATGTAAAATGATGTAAATTCGGAAAAATCGATTTTGATCAGAAAATGAGTGATATTATGAAAAAATATAAATATTTACACAAGATAAAATTAATAAAATTTTTTAGGACCGACTATTTATAGTCGGTCTTTACTTTTTTTCTTCAAAAATATTTCATTTTAAAATATTTAATATTTTTATCGTGACAAATTAAGTGTTTAAATAAATTTTCAGTAAAAATTTTATCACATATGACTAATTTTATTAATGGAGGGATATAAATGCTTACTTCAGATAAGTTTAAACAATGGTGTGAAAAGAATGACTTTTCTGATGCTACAATTGAGTTGAATAGAAGAAGTTAATATCTTTGCAAAGACTGCAAAAATACTTTTACTTAATATGCCTCTGAAAAAAACCTCAGAGCACCTTGTAGATAAGGATTGGAGATATTTTTATAAATATTCATTAGGATGTATTGGTTCATTAAAAAATTGGTTTATGGATGCTTATTCGTTTGCATTAGAAAGACAATCAAAAACTTTGACTAAGGAGCATTTAGAGGTTACTAGAATCTCTGGAAGAAGAAGTTCTGGAATGTTAGAAAGTATTTTGGAAGGAGAAAAAAAAATGACAAATATAAAATCTGAGGGAAATATAGATGCAAAATTAGGCTTCAGTAAGTTAAAAAGTAGTTCTCCTAGCAACTCTGAAGATAATAGTTTAAAGATAAGGCCTAAACCTTTTGATAGAAAACCTAAGAGAGACCATATTATGAATAAATAAAATTTAGAACATAGAATGGCAAAATAAGAGAATAAAGGGGGACACTTATTTTGGAGATTTCATTTTATAAAAAAGCAAGTTCATTGTATCATATAAAGCCAATAGGAATAGGTACATCCTCCGTAGAGAGTCTTACAGGATACATAAAAAGGTTGGCAGAAGCTCATAGCGTTTCTGTGTGAAATTTAATGAAAAATGAAATACTTCCAGAAATAAATAAAAGTTATTTAAAAGTAAAGAATTTGGCTGGCCCACGTGCTATTCAATTGAATAATGCTTCTTCATATCAATCACAAATCATAGCTAAAATATTAAATAAAAAAACATATAATAATGAGCTTCTAAATTTAACCATGAGTAAATAGAAAGATTTTTTTTGTGAAAGAAATGTATACCGTAAATGGCATGCTTGGTGTCCAATCTGTTATCAAGAAAGGTTACAGCTTGGTAAAACAGTGTATGAGAAATTAATATGGACCTTTAAAGACATAGAAATATGTAAAAAGCATCAAGTGAACTTAGCACAAATTTGTCCTAACTGTGGCAGCCAAGTTAGTATATTAAATAATTTATCAAGAATAGGATATTGCGATAAGTGTTATGCATGGCTAGGTCTAAGCAGTTATGAGAACGATCCAATCCCTAGTGCTGATCTAGAAAGAGATAATTGGGTATGTGATAGCATGGGACAGCTACTTACCTATGAGCCAATCTTAGATAATGGTTATCAACTTAGTAATAATTTAAGAAAAATTCTTAGCACTAATAAAATGTCACAAAGAAGTCTTGCCAGGGCAATTCATTATGATCATAAGGGAATTGGTCGTTTGCTATCTGGTAGCAAACCAAATCTAACTGACATTTTAAATCTATCTTTTGTAACTGGTTATTCTGCAAAAGAATTAATTTTTGATAATATAAAGCCTATTAGGAAAGATTTCAAAGAAGTAAAGCATAGTAATAGAGAAACGAAGAAAATTAATGTAAATAACCTTAAAATTGCACTAGATAAAGCAATTCAATTTCATGAAGGGCTTTCCTTAGCCAAGTTTTGTAAGATTAATAGTGTAAGCAATACTACAATTAGACGTCGGTTTCCGAAAGAATCTAGTATTCTAGTAGCTAATTATAAAAAATATAAAAAGTCACAAAAAATACAAAAACATAATTTAATAAGGATTACAGTGATTTCACTTCATGAAAGAGGAATATATCCTGGAAGGAAAAGGCTAAATAATGAATTAGGCAGAAACCTAATAGCTGACGATAATGATAAAAAAGTATGGATAGAAACTTTAAAAGAGTTAGGATATATAAATATAAAATAGTAATGACACACGGAAAATTTATGGTTCCCAAAGTGGAAAACTTATAAGAATTGTAACAGCTTTTTATTTTGGCTCTCGCTATAGGGTGCCCCATGTCAACCTGCATCATCATACATTGCTTGAATATCTTCAATTACATCAGTAGCAGACGCTGCACGCATTTGATCATTACTTTCTAATTGCCTAAATACTTCTATCTCGTCGATGTTAATATCTAAATCTTTATACCTTTTATCAGTCAACAGGTCTTCAAATGTAACTTCCTTAACGTTTTTCTTTTCTTCTTTTTCAGTAGCCGCAAATGAACTAACTGACATTCCTAGTACCATAACAAGTACTAATAATAATGATATTATTTTTTTCATGATGTTATGCCTCCGTAGTAATTTAGTTGATTTTTTATTGTGTTATACATGCATGCATGTCATTATTTTATTTTTTTGAAAATACATTTCAATACCATGTGTCCAATTGGCACGTTTATTGTCATTAATAGCATGCATTATAAATAGTCATAATTTTTAGAAATACAACTACATAGAAAATCAAGGCATATCTAAATTAGTAGAATAGTTGCTTTCGTGTAACTTTTGTGTATTTTTTTAAAGACACCCTAATTCAGATGTCTAAATTTTAAATTTTTTCCCTGCTTTCTTCAACTACAACACGCTTTTACTCTTATAACCCTAACAACTCGTCAAAGAACATACGTTCTTAATTTATAAGCCTATCAATGTCATTATTCCTAAAGTACAAAAATTGAATGTAGCGAAAATCAGAGCGTTAATTGGTGAATTCAATAAAACTTACCAAAAGTTTTTCTTCTTTATTAATTTTCAAAGGATTTTATCATATTATGGAGAATTATGGAAGTAAAAGGAGATGATAATTGTAGATGGATAGTAAAAGTTTTTAGGGATATGTATTGTAATAGCAGCACTTATATTATCTGGGACACTCTTATATACAGGAAAGATAAATGGGTATAACGTTGCCGGCGGAAGAATCTTTGATACTCAAAAAGGAGAATTCGTAATAAATCAAAAAACAACTGTTCCCAATTCCCCAAACCCAACGCAACAATTAAAAAGTGAATTTCCTGGAGGAGATTTTTCTAAAGTCACCTTATCAGGCCACTCACATATTAAAAATACCTTTGATTATTCTGTAGTGTTGAATTAGATAGTAATTTAGGATATGAAATGGTGACAGTACCACAAATTGAAAATTCATTTAGATTGTTAGAAGGATTGTGTGGGGATACCTTCCCAAGGTTATATGAAAAATTAACTAGGTTAAGTATTTTAGAAATGTCATAGCTGCACCTTAAACTTTGCTATAATATTTTGGTGATGGTGATGAAAACTTCAAGTAGGAGATTAAGGAGGTTAATTTTGAATTATTTAGTCAGATTGTTTAAGATTTTATTGCTAGTTGTTGCAACTTTTATGAGTATTACGATTTTATTCGGATTTATTAAAACTGATATTAGAATTATACTATTTATTATTGTGATTGGTGGTGGTCTAACATTGTTGCTAGACAAGTTGACTAGTTATGAATATAAAGATAGCTTTCAATTTATCCAGAAGTTGGAGAAATACACTCATCCCAAAGTGAGAATTTTATGGAAGTTATCGAAATTACTCACATATTTAATGCTTCTTAAAATTGTAAGTGTAGATTTTTTACAGTTTGCATTAGACAGTATTGGGAAAGAGTTTGATTCTACTCGTGTACTATTTGATAGTGCATTATTTACAGTGGGGATAACAGGAATAATAGTGACGACGTCTGCAATGTATAGACTAGAATTCAAAAAGACCGCATTAGTAGTAGATATTGAGCATCCAGTATCATTAAGTGTTGAATTACCAAATGAGTTTGCCGAAGAAGAACTCATGTATAATATGATTGTTTATTATAAGAACCAATTTCAAGCTGAGGAGTTCTTTATTACTTTTGAAAGCAAAGAGAATTTAGAAGATGGAACTAACTGGATTGAATACTCTGATTGTTACTTTTCCAATATAGAATTAGAAGTTGACATGAGTATCTTACAACGTGAAATTCTGACTCATTTATCTGGATTCAAAGTTGAAGTAATTATTAACAAAACTAGGTTTAAAGGATATTATAAATTTATTGAGGTGGAAAATGGATATTTAATAGTGTATATTGGTGCACTAGCAGATATATTTAATAAGAATGAAGCTAGATATTTAGATGTTTTGAACACACTCACTATAAGTTAAAACAAATATATGTGCAAGTAAATAAATCAATATTATTGATAAGACTAAAAAAACAATCTTAGAAAAAATAAAAGGAAATATATTATTTAAGAAAATGGATGACTATAATTTTACTACATACAGATGAGTTAGTTAAGAACAAAGAATATGAAATAAATATTCATAAGAAATCGTATTAACAGCGCCCAACACACTATTCTTATTAGATATGAAGAAACTTATAGTGGATGAAGACTCAATAAAGTTCGACTTAGTTCTGAATGAAGATCAATCATTTGAGTCACCTTAGCCAATGAGTGCTAAATCAGCTGACGAAGCTAAATTAGATGAGTATCCATTATGGGTAAATTTACACATGACAGGAAGTCGTTCATATGAGGGCAAAATAAAAGAGGTATACCTTTAATAGTACATGAGCTTGAATATTATGATGAAATTGCAGAACAAAATATTAAGGCTAACCCAAAAGATGTAGTAAGTGAGTTTGTAGATTGGGTAATAAATCAGTAAAGCTGTTGCTAGAGTGATGACTATCCTTCATATAACAGCGTATTCCCAGCATGACAGATAGTGGATTGATGCCAAGGTATAAACACGCGGAACGTTAGGGGACATTGTTCAGAATAAAGGAGATTTTATGAATATTAGAGAGAGTTTAGTAAAAGAGATCAAAAAATTAAATAAAGAAGGGAAAATACTAATCTATTATGAAGCAAAAAATGAGGGTAAGCTAACTGATAGCCAAGTTGAAGCAATAAGTAAGATTAAAGAAATAAAAGAACTTGATGATAGGAAAGCATTGTTTAGGAGCGAGTATCAATCTTGGTATTTAAAAGCAATGAAAGTTGTAAAGCAATTGACGCCAGAAAGGTATTCTGAATTCACTAATTTATATAAACTAGATAAAGCTCCAAAGGAATTGGATTATACGACGTACACTATTTCTGATTATTTGAATGGTGTAAGAGTAACAAGAGGTTATTATAAAGAAGAAGTTGTTAATCCTTTTACTGCGTTTTATTCTAAATTTGAATTACAAACGGATATTATTAATTCGATTAGCTCTAACGTAGAAAGTATAATAGTTGATATCGAAGGAACTATACAAAGTAATTTTTTTCATTCAGAAATAATGGTGGCTGAAGAGCTGTTAAAGAAAAAACATTTCAGGGCAAGTGGAGCGATTTGTGGAGTTGTTCTTGAAAAACATTTTTCTTCTGTATGCAGAAATCATAATATTACTTTTAGAAAAAAGAATATAACGATATCTGATTATTGTGAATGGTAAAATAAAGTAGGCCATTTTCGGCCATCCATTTTAGTCCATTCCTGGTCACAAAGTAGGCCACTTTTCGCAAGGAACTGTACCACCTTAATCTGTTGTTATGATAGACTTTCTGTTAATGATTTAGCAGAAAGGAATACTACAGATGAAGGAGATTAAAATGTACAGTAAAATCAA
>JANQMT010000152.1:0-13794 GCA_028279945.1 Clostridia bacterium | reverse complement strand
GCTTGTACTAAAGGAGGATAATCGATTTTTAATTAAAACAAAGGCTTTGGAGCTTATTTATTATGCGACAAGCAATTATAAAAACCATCTATGTGATTCAAAAAAAAAGTATGATAAGCGTTTTATTTCTCAGGTAACTGAAATAAAGGATTTTTTGGATACGAATTTAGATAGGTATTATACTATTCCGGAATTGGCTAAAAAATTCGCCGTTAGTCAAACCTATGCAAAGGAAATCTTCAAAGAGCTTTATGGCAGTACCATCTATCAATATCATTTATCTCAACGATTGGAAAAAGCAAAGGAGCTATTGGCCGAAAAAACAGACATGAAAATCTCAAGAATTGCACTGCAAACAGGCTTTTCTTCCGCCAGTAAATTCACGCATGCCTTTAAGAAAAAATACGGTTTTCTCCCCTCATATCTTCGAAGTTGATTCTCAAGCTTTGTCCGAATAGGATATCTAATTGACTTGATAGACATATACAAGTTAATTGAAAGTAGATAAACTGTATACAAGTTAGATAAAACTAACTTCTATACAGTTTATCTTTTTAAGGAGGAAAAAATGGGAAAAATTTTAAAGTACGCAAAAAAGAATATAAACACTATTTATCTTTCTTTGTTTTTTATTTTTATCAGTGTTATCTCCGGAATTCTCCCGTATTTTATTGCCAACAACCTGATACAGCGGTTTATCATTGAAAATACTGTATCGTCCATATTTGTGTTGACAGCGTCTGCAGGTATTATCACATTTCTAATAATCAAAGCCGTAACTCACAACATTGGGCTTCGTCTATCTCATAAAGCTGCTTACAATACACTTTTTGATATGCGAAATACCTTTTCAGAGAAATTATCCAGGTTGCCCCTCGGAGTTATACAAAACAAGGGAACCGGATATTACAAAAAAAAGATTGTGGAAGATATTGAAAGCATGGAAATAACCTTAGCTCATATTATTCCGGAGATGATCCCTAATATAGTTGTACCGGTCTTTGTTCTGCTGATTGTTTTTATCGAAGATTGGAGGATGGGCTTACTGTCCATGGCGTCTATCCCCTTCGGTATTATTCCAATGATGTTGATGCTTAAAGTAGGGGTCAAAAAAATGCCTGTATATTTTTCCGCTCAGAACGGTTTGAATAATACTATCGTTGAATATATTTCCGGCATGGAAGTTATTAAAATATTCGGGCAAACAGCTTCTTGCTTTGAAAAATACGAAAACAGCGTCAAAAACTATATAAAATATTCAGCGGATTGGACGCTTTCATCCCTTAAGGGAATGGCAATTGTAACTATTGTTTTACCGTGTACAGTTATTTTGACGCTGCCTGTAGGGATGTATATGTACTTCCAAGGAACACTTCCACTTGAGACACTTATTTTTACCCTGATGATAACTATCGGTATCGGTGTTCCGTTTAATAGTGCATTACGATTAATCCCTCTCTTTCCGCAGTTGAACTATGCAATGAAAGAACTGGAAAATGTATTTTTTCAAGCAGAGCTGAAAACGGGAAGTAAAACAGATAGCCCAGAAAGTTATGACATTGAATTTGACAAAGTTTTTTTTGCGTATGAGGAAAAAAACGTTATAGATAATGTGTCGTTCCTGATTAAAGAAAATACGCTGACCGCTATCATCGGGCCTTCAGGAGGCGGGAAAAGCACGCTTGCAAAACTTTTGGTTCATTATTACGATATTGATCGGGGAGAAATAACGATCGGCGGAGAAAACATCACGAGTTATAGTCAGGAAGCATTGATGCAAATGATTAGCTTTGTGTCTCAGGATAATTTTCTTTTCGATGATACTATCATGGAAAATATTCGTAAAGGAAGGCAAAACGCCACAGATGAAGATATTATACAGGCTGCTAAAATCGCATCCGCTCATGATTTTATCATAAAGCTGGAAAATGGCTATCAAACAGTTGTGGGCAGCAGCGGAGGGAAACTTTCCGGCGGAGAAAGGCAGCGAATTTCCATTGCAAGGGCTATTCTTAAAGATGCACCGATCATTGTGCTTGATGAAGCCACGGCTTATTCCGATGCCGAAAACGAAGATCTGATTCAAGATGCCATAAACAGTCTGATGAAAGAAAAGACCGTGATTGTTATTGCTCATAGACTAAGAAGCATAGTGAATGCGGATGCCATTATTGTAATCGATAAAGGAAAAATCATTGATACGGGTTCACACGATGATTTGATAAAGCATTCAGACCTCTATCGGCAATTGTGGGCAGCCAATGAAAAATCCTACAATTGGGAACTGGAGGTGTAACATGCTCAATATATTATTTAGAGTTATTCGATTATCCGGAAAAAGAAAAAAGAAAATTATAACAGGAATGATATTAAGTGTATTGGAGGCCATAACTACAAAAATTCCTTTTATATTGATTTTGTTTGCTCTTATTAAAATTATTGATAAGAGTTTAACTATGAAGGATATCTATATTCTTTCAGCGGCATTGGCTGGCGATTTAATTCTGGGCTGTATATTCAACTACTTTGGAAGAAAAAATCTGTCGGTACCCGCCTATAAGATATTCGGTGATGAACGCCTAAAACTGGGAAATCGAATAAAACGTTTTGCCATGGGCTATTTTACGGAAGGCAATATCGGCGAGTTGACAGCGGTCGTAACCTCCGACATAAAATTTATCGAAGAATTCGGCGCTGTAAAACTGGGTGATCTTGTCTCAACTCTTTTTGCATCCGGAGTTGTACTGATTATGCTTTGCTTTATCAGTATCCCTGTTGCCGTTATGACCATAATAGCCTATGTCCCATGCGTTTTTCTCTTTAGAAAACTTCAAAAAATTTCAAAAACTTGTTCTAAAGAATCACAGGAAGCGCAAGAAAGTGTTGTGACTGGGATTATTGAATACATCAAGGGAATGGAAGTGATCAAAGCCTTTAGCCTGACGGGAAATAGGCACAAGAAAATTGTAAATCAATTTGAAGAATTTAAAAATGCGCAAATTAGGTTTAATGATAAATTCACGATTCCTCTTATGTATATCGAAATCATAACTGGAATCGCAATCGGAGCAATCATATATTTGTCTGCAAACTCGACCGTAACAAATTCTGCTCATTTAGCCTATTTGCTTCTGTTCGCCATTATGGCCTTTGAAATTTTCAAGCCAATAAACTCGTTATCTTCCGTGACAGCGGATATCCGTTTAATGGAAGCGGCACTGAACCGTTATGAAAAGGCGATGAGCACTGAAAAAATCAGGGATGAAGGAATTGTGTCAAAAATAGACCACTTCGATATTCAATTTAATCAAGTTTCCTTTTCCTATGACAAAAAAGAGATTCTTCACAATATGAGCTTTGTCGCAAAAGAAAAAAGTCTAACGGCTTTGGTCGGAAAAAGCGGATGCGGCAAAACGACAGTTACCAGTCTGATTGCGCGTTTTTGGGATGTGAATAAAGGCGAGATATTTATCGGCGGAAAAAATATTAAAGATATATCTTTTGCAAGCCTCATGGAAAATATCAGTATGGTATTTCAAAATGTATATCTCTTCAACGACAGCATTTACAATAATATCGCTTTCGGAAACAAAAACGCCACGAAAGAAGCGGTGATTGAAGCGGCGAAAAAGGCCAGATGCTATGATTTTATTATGGAGTACGATGAGGGCTTTGACACAATGATCGGCGAAGGGGGAGCGTCCCTTTCAGGAGGAGAGAAACAGCGGATTTCAATTGCGAGAGCCATATTAAAGGATGCGCCAATTGTCCTGTTGGACGAGGCGACGGCAAGTGTTGATCCTGACAATGAAAATCTTATCCAGGAGGCGATTAGTGAGCTTATCGCCTACAAAACCATCATTGTTATTGCCCATAAGCTGTCTACCATTAAGAATGCAGACACTATCCTTGTCATTGAGGATGGGCGAATAATAGACAGAGGAAAACATATAGACTTGGTACAAAAAGAGGGTCTCTACAAAACTCTTTGGGAAAAGCGAGAAAAGAGTAGAACTTGGAAAATAGAAAGAAGAGCCAAAGCTTAATTTTAGAGAAAGATGGAAGGAGTGAAAAGGAGTGAAACACATTGTACGCATATATTAGAAGAAGATTGATGGGACTTGTTTTAGTACTGATAGGAATTACATTTTTATCATTAACATTATCAAATATTTCAACGGTAGACCCGGCAGAAGCCTTTGTCAGAAGAAATATCCAGACACCCACGGAGGAACAGATTCAAGAATTAAGAGAGGAAATGGGACTTGATCTGCCGGTTTGGCAGCAATATTTCAGATGGGTCTCAAATGCGGTGAGAGGGGACTTTGGGGAGTCGCTGGTTACCGGAAATCAGGTGATTAAGGATATAGGAGAAAAGATTCCAGCCACGTTGATGCTTGTAGCCGTGTCCCTGTTTTTAATTGTGATTGTTGCAATACCCATAGGCGTGCTATGTGCTGTTTACAAGAACAGCCTGTTTGATCATCTGATAAGAGTGGTGACTATTCTGGGAATTTCTGTCCCGAGTTTTTGGCTTGGATTCATGCTTTTAATGTTATTTGCAGTACGGTGGCGGTTGGTTCCTGTCTTCGGATACGGCGGCATAGAAAATGTCATTTTACCGGCCGCTACGCTGGCGGTTGCTACAACAGCTTCAAGCATCAGGCTTTTGCGGGCCAATATGCTCGAAAACATGGATAAGGACTTTGTAGTATATGCAAAAGCCAGAGGTATTTCAAAAAGAAAAATAACCTGGAAGCATATCTTTAAAAATGCAACGCCCCCGATGATTACCCTGTTTGGACAAACGGCCGGATATCTGCTTGCTGGTACTGCCGTTGTGGAAAGTGTATTTTCATGGCCAGGCATAGGAAGCTATGCAGTCCAGTCAATTATTGCCAGAGATTTGCCTGCGATAAATGTTTATGTATTGCTTACAGCTGTAGTTTTTGTCATATGCAATTTACTGGCCGACATTATAAATGTTCTTTTAAATCCCCAGATGCTGAAAGAAAGGGGGGAATTATAATGCTGAGAAAAATAATGAAAAACAAACAAGCTGTAATAGGACTGGTGATGATAGCAATCACGGTGTTATTAGCCATATTTGCGCCCATAATTGCGGTAAACGATCCCATGAAGGTAGACGTAGCCATGAAGTTTCAGGAAGCCTCAAGGAATTATCCTCTGGGAACCGATCAGCTGGGGAGATGTGTGTACTCAAGATTAATATACGGCGCTAGATATTCTCTCGGCATTGCAGTCCCTACACTGCTGATCATTGCAGCGGTAAGTATCGTGTTTGCTGCAAGTGCAGCTTATGCGGGTAGGATAGCTGACAGAATATTTGCTTTAATATGCGACCTGCTTATGGCTTTCCCGCCTCTGGCTGTGACGCTGGTATTAGTTGGCGCATTGGGCCAGGGAATATTAAATTTGGCAGCAGCTATGATTTTCTCAATGTGGGTATGGTATGCAAGGATAGTGCGTAGTTATGTCTTGATTGAAAAAAACAAAGGTTATGTCACAGCGGCCAGAATTGCCGGAAGCACAGATATGAAAATTATATTTAAACACATTGTGCCCAATATACTACCCTCTTTAATTGTTTTTTTCAGTATCGGTATCGGGACTATGATACTGATGATTTCAAGCTTCTCGTTTTTGGAGTTTGGAGTTGAAGCGGGAGCTCCGGAATGGGGTTCGATGCTAAGTAATGCCAAGCAGTATATCTACTCAAGACCCTATATGATTGTTTATCCAGGCGTTTTCATTTTCTTTACCGTTGCCGGATTCAACCTGTTTGGAGAGGCCTTAAGAGATATAATTTCGCCTAAATAGGAGGTATGACAAATGGCTGAAAGCATTTTACGAGTAAAAGAATTGAAAGTAAGATTGACAGACGGAACACCTCTGGTTGAAGGAGTTTCTTTTAATGTTCAAGCAGGAAGAGTGCTGGGAATTGTAGGAGAAAGCGGAAGCGGCAAGACCCTTACCTGCAAAGCCATCATGGGATTATTGCCTGAAAGAACATTAAATGTAACAGGTGTAGTGGCATTTAAAAACAAAAACATATTGCGAATGCGTGAAAAAAAAGCCAAAACCATCATTGGCAAGGATATTTCCATGATAATGCAAAATCCAATGACGGCCTTCAACCCTATGAGCAAAATTGGAAGTCAGATTATTGAAACCTTGAGGGCGCACATACCTATAACTAAAAAAGAAGCTTATGATTTGGGAATTGAAGGGCTTAAAAAAATGAATTTGGAAAGAGTGCATGAACTCATGAACAGCCACCCTTATGAGCTAAGCGGGGGTATGCTGCAAAGGATTATGATTTCAATATCTTTGATGCTTAAACCATTCATAGTTATTGCTGATGAGGCGACAACAGCTTTGGACGTAAAAACCCAGGCCATTATTTTATCAGAGTTCGAAAAAATGCGTAACGATAATATCGGATTAATAGTGGTATCCCATGAGTTTGGAGTGATAGCGCAAATTGCGGATGATGTTGCAGTAATGAAAGATGGAAGAATTATCGAGTATGGGACGGTATACGACTTATTCGACAATCCGAAAAAAAAGTATACAAAAGAATTGCTGGAGGCAAGGCTGTTGAGAAAAGAGGTGCCGCAATGCTTGAAGTGACCAATCTGTGCAGGAATTATTATATAAAAGACAAGAATGGAAAGAAGACAAAAGTTGAAGCTGTCAAGCATGTTTGCTTTACATTTTCCGAGAACAACAGCTATAGCCTCGTCGGAGAAACCGGGTCGGGCAAGAGTACCTTGGGCCGACTTATTACAGGTATAGAAAAACCAACCTGTGGAGAAATATTACTTGGAAACAAGGATGTGACAAAACTAAGCCGCAGACAGTTAAGAACAGCTAGAAGGGATATTCAAATGGTGCTGCAGGACAGCTGTAGTGCGCTCAACCCAAGAATGAAGGTATACGAGAGCATTGCGGAACCTATCAGGAATTTTGAAAAGCTAAGCCAAAAAGAAGAAAGAGAAAAGATAGAAAGCTTAATCAGCGAAGTCGGGCTTTCTGTCGAAACGCTAAAAAAACTGCCACATCAGTTAAGTGGAGGACAGCAAAAGAGAGTTTGCATTGCAAGGGCAATTGCCATAAACCCAAAATTTATTGTATTCGATGAGGCTGTAAGCGGGTTGGATGTTACAGTTAAAAAGAAAATACTGGATCTGCTTTTGAAGCTGAGAAGCAATATCAAGAGTACATATCTCTTTATCACCCATGATATCGATGCTGCCCTTTACATGTCTGATCATATCGCTGTTATGAAAGACGGAGAAATTGTAGAATATGTGGACAACATAAAGTCGCATTCCGATTTTAAGCATGATTACTCAAGGATGTTGGTTAATTCTTTGCCCTCTAAATCTCCTCAAAGAAGGGATTATCGCAAGGCGGAATGAGGAATTGCTGATTATATAAAAATTTAAAATTAAAACCGAAAGGGGAAACAAGAAAATGATCAAAAAAATGACAGCTATTTTAGCAGTTATGTTGCTGGTTGTATTGTTAACAGCCGGTTGCACAACCAGCAGAGATGCTATAGAAACCGGAGCGGAAAGCTCAGAAAAAGAAATCAACAAAATAGTTATGTGCCAAAGCTCTGACCTTATGGGTAGTAGTAATATTACTACACTTACGAATGAAATGGCATCTGTATCTTACCTTGCAAATTTTTACGAAACCCTAGTCAATTATGAAAAAGGAAAGATTACATCCGGCCTGGCTGAATCATGGGAAGTGAATGAAAATGAAATTACATTCAAGCTGAAAGAGGGAGTAAAATTTTCAAATGGTGCAGACTTTAATGCAGAGGTCGTAAAAAAGAATTTTGATATGATTCCAAAAATTTGGGGGGAAATGTTTGTCAATAGTTTTACTGTGCTAAAAACATTAGATGAAGTGAAGGTTATTGATAATTACACTGTAAAGCTTGTATTAACAGAGCCTTATTACGGAGCATTGCAGGAACTGACAAACGTAAACCCTTATGGAATGATGTCTCCTAGTGCATATACGGAAGAAGGCCTTTCAGAGGGCACTGATTCTAAAACTTTTGGGACTGGTCCATATATGCTGGATAGTTTTTTGAAAGGGCGGGAATACACCTTTGTCAGAAACGATAACTATTGGGGTGAGCAACCGACAGTAAAACAATTCGTTGTAAAAATAATACCTGATATGGAATCAAGAATAATGGCTCTTAGGGCAGGAGAAATAGACATGATTGTTGGTGCAAACAACATTACTTATGATGCCTTTTCGGAATTTGCAAGTGATGATAAATTTGAAGCTAAAATATCCGAATCCGTTGTTAAAACCAATGGTATAAAGCTTAATACCACAAAACCTCCTTTTGATGATAAGAATGTTAGGCTTGCAGTCCAATATGCCATTGACAGACAGGTAATATGTGACAATGTGCTTTATGGAATCGAAACAAAAGCGGATTTCTTATTGAATCCTGAGTTGCCTTATTGTGATATTTCTTTGGAAGCTTACGATTATGATGTTGAAAAGGCAAAAGACCTGCTGGATAAAGCTGGATGGCTAGCAATAGGCAAAAATGAGATCAGAGAAAAAGACGGGCAGCGATTGGAAGCCGAGATACTTTTTAAATCTGGTGTAGGTGTACAAGAAGATGTTTCACTGGCTTTAGCCGGGCAGCTCAAAGAAATAGGATTTGATGTCAAGGTAACCGGGTTGGAACGTATGGCTTGGTTTGGAAAGGCTACTGAAGGTAATTTTACAATCTCAATATTAGAAACAATTGGAATACCCTATGATCCACAGATATTTATCAATATTATGGCTGTTCCAAGCTGGAACAATCCAGTACAGCAAGGATTAGCTGTAAAACCGGAAATAGATCAGAAAATAAAAGAATTGTCAAATACGATTGATAGCGAAAAAATTCAAAGAATCTATGATTATATTTTGACAACATTGCACCAGGAAGCATTGTATGTTCCGGTTTCATACTCTAGGGAACTTGTAATATTCAATAAAGAATTAATTAAAGATTATAAGTTCAATGGACAACCGTCGAAAGTTGATGTGTCTGGTATTATAGCTAATTAAATATAACTGAGAACAAAACCAAGGCTCAGTGCGTCATCTATGCGCTCGTAAGCAATAAGACCGTTTTGATAATAGTACGCCCACTGAAAACAATTAAAGGCGCAGCCACCCTTCCGTTCTAGAAAACAAGAGGATGGCTGTGCAGGTGTACATGAAGTATTACTCAAAAAAGACGGCTTGTATGCGCATTTATGGAATTTCCAACACCAGTCGGCAAGCTGGAGTATGTAACAAGGAGGACGGCAGACCAATGTCATAAAGCTAAGTTACCATAATTTCACATGCTACGTTTTCTATTTGTAGGATGTTTATTTTTTCTTGAAGGCTCTTTTCGAGTGAAACACCTATTAGGCCTTATTGGAATAAGGTTTTTGGTTATTCTGCTCATTGCTTCATCAAAAATCTTACCTCTTGTTTTTTTATCTTCTGCAAGTAAACATTTAATTAAAGTGTTTCGGATTTTGGGTATAAGTATGTTCATATTAACTTTATGTTCATATTTTAAGCCTTTTTTTCTGTCTTCACTTTTTCATTAGCCTCATTTTGAGCTAAGGTCATCATGTTAGATAAGTATATTGATGCATAGAAACCCTGCATTATTGCAATTGGATTGGGTCCAGAAAAGTTTTCTAACTCATATTTGCTTTTGAGTTGATTATATTTTACTTCTATTCCCTAAAGAAATCATCCAACTCTATTTGCATAGTTTTAGTATTCTTCCTAAGCATAAAATATATAGCATCTCTAAAACTTATTTTAGAACTATTTCTGACAAAATATGTAGGTTTCATTCTTGTTTTTATCATGAAACTTATACTGTTAATTTGTTTTTTAGTATTTCTTATTGCATTTAAAAAACTTTTGTTCATTAAACTCATCCCTTAATAGAATTTGATAGAAAAGCTAATAGTATTTAATTCTATTATTGAGTATTTTGATAAAAATCACGTATTTACTGTTAATAATAAGTCGTTGTAATTTTTTCCACTATAGCTTTATGACATTGGTCTGACGTCCCCGCGTCTTTTCGTGTCATGCTCTAGATTGTGTTTCTAGTGAAAAATTGCTATATGTGGAAACAGTGTATAAATTAAACTAAAAAGTAACCAAAATTAAATATTCACCTTGAAAATTATAATTATCTATTGACTTATAGTTAACTCTAAGTAGTAATATTAAAATATCAAATATATTATTAAATAAAATATAGGAGGAATTAGAAAATGCTTAATTTTGATTTTTACAATCCAACTCATATAGTCTTTGGAAAAGACAGAATAGGAGAATTAAATAATCTTGTACCTAAAGATGCAAAAGTATTAGTACTTTATGGTGGCGGAAGTGTAAAAAGATTTGGTACTTTAACAAAAGTTATTGATGCTTTAAAAAATCGTACAATAGTAGAATTTGGTGGCATTGAGCCCAATCCTAAATATGAAACACTGATAAAAGCTGTAGAAATTGCAAAAAAAGAAAATATAGATTTTTTATTAGCTGTAGGCGGAGGATCAGTTATGGACGGAACTAAATTTGTAAATCTAGCAATAAATTATGAAGGTGAGAATAAGGCAGATTTATTTAAATATGGGTTCACTCCAGTACCATCAGTTTCAAAAGTATTACCAATGGGAACTGTTGTAACATTACCAGCGACAGGTTCAGAAATGAATTCAGGGGCAGTAATCAGCTATGGTGATGGAAAATTCCCAGTGTTTAGTACATTATCATTTCCAAAGTTTTCAATACTAGATCCAACATTAACATTCTCTTTACCAGCAACACAGGTTGCAAATGGAGTTATTGATACATTTGTCCATGTAGCTGAACAATATATAACATTCCCTGTAGATGGAAGATTTCAAGATAGAACATCAGAAGGAATATTACAGACACTAATTGAAATTGGTAGAAAAACTATTGATGAGCCATATGATTATAATACAAGAGCTAATCTTGTTTGGTGTGCAACTATGGGGCTTAATGGGTTAATAGCAGCAGGTGTTCCACAAGATTGGACTACTCATATGATTGGTCATGAGTTAACAGGTATATTTGGAATAGATCATGCAAAAACTTTAGCTGTATTACAGTCATCAGTCTGGGAGATAAGAAAAGAACAAAAGAGAGAAAAACTTGTTCAGTATGCTGAAAGAGTTTGGAATATAACAGAAGGTAACGAAGATGAGAAGATTGATTTATCAATTAGCAAAACTCGTGACTTCTTCGAAAGTCTAGGAGTTAAAACTCGTTTATCAGATTATGGAGTTACTAAAGATAGAATAGATGATGTTATTAAAGCATTAGAAAAACATAAAATGGTTGCATTATCTGAAACTCAAGATTTAACATTAGATATTAGTCGCAAGATATTAGAAAGTGCAATGTAGATTATTTCCATAAAACAGTTGATTATGTCAATCTGTTAGTGCTTAATATTTTTACTCCTATTGAACAAAATGTAAAAGCTCTGGAAGAAGTTTATGAATTAAGAAAAAGTGCATGATTTTGATTATGATTGACAAACATAAATATCTTTCATAAGATTAGAGCAAAGTTCTATATATAAAAGGGGTGAATATTTTGGAGTATTCAATAGGAGAAGTAGCGGAAGCTGTTGGTTTGACAGCATATACTTTGAGATTTTATGAAAAGGAAGGATTATTACCACCAATTAAAAGAAATACAAGAGGTATTAGAGTTTTTAGTGATGATGATATCTATTGGATTGATTTTATAAACTGTATGAGAGAAACAGGAATGTCCCTTCAAGAGATAAAATACATTATTGATTTAAGTCTTGAGGGTGATAAAACTATACCTAAAAGAAAGCAACTTTTAAAAAAGCATAAGCAGAAAATTGAAAATCAAATAAGAGAACTACAAAGGTTTATTGATAAAATTGATAAAAAACTTGAATGGTATGATGGTAAAAAAATAGATTGTTAATTGAGTTGTTTTAAATTTAATCTAAATTCAGTCATAGAGAATAAATTAGTAAAGTATAAAAGACACTTAATTTAGAGATAACTCAGTAAAGCATATTATTGATATAATATTTTTTGAAATACAATGTTCAGGAGGATGACAAGATGTATTACAAGAACTTAGAAGAGTTAAAGAGTTCAACAATATTTGATCTTAAAAGTAACGAGAGTGAGTATTTTATTTTAGTGGGACAAGATTCAAATAATGAAATAGTACAATTGATGGATGATTTAAATGAAAGAGAAATAAAGTTTTTCGGAGGAATATATCCTGGATTAATTGCTAACGGAGAACTTCGTTCAGCAGGATTTATTATAAAAGAATTAAAGCCTGTATATTCACAACTTGTATATCCATTTTTGATGAGAAAAGTACCTAAATTAGATCCTAATAAAAAATATACTGGAATTATCATTGCTGATTATCTATCTGATAAAAATAATGATTTAATTGAAACGGTAGATTCTAAAATAGATGCCGATGTCAATTATATTGGTGGTGGATCTGCTTATCATGGAAATAGAATGAGTAATTATAGTTTAACGCAAGATAAAGTAGTTTTTAATAATAATGGATTTTTTAAAGATGCTTTTCATCTATGTTTGATTAAAGAGGAAAGTAATACAGAAGTGAAGTTTGGATGGGAAATATTAAATGGTCCATTCAAGGCTACAAAAACTACAAATAATATAATTAATGAAATAGATAACGATAACGCATCAGAAGTGTATAGAGATGAATTAGAAAGCATCACTGATGTATACATAACAAAGGAAGAATTTTTCTTATATGCAAGCAGTCATCCTTTGGCTACTGTAAAAAATGGAAAAATAATTGACATTAGATTTCCTGTTGAAATGATAGGTGAGAGTGATATTAAATTTTCTAGACCTATAGATGAAAATCATGAGTTCTACATAATAAAATCAAATAAATCTATACTGCTAGAAGATTTAGAAACTTTAACACCATCTCTTACAAATGTTAATGAGAGAACATTTGTATTTTCCTGTTTATCAAGATTATTATTCTTGGAAGAAGAGTATAAAGAAGAGATTAATATGATTGATAAAAAAGGAATATATAAATCTGAGGGAGCAATAACAACTGGTGAATTTTCAAATAATAATAAGGAAAGAAAACTTGTAATTCATGAAGGTGCATGTGTTATCTCTAGGCTATAAGTAATAATAAAAGAATTCTAACTGACCCCTTTAATTTTAAGGGGTCTAACTTTTACGCAGAAATATACAAAATGGTGAAACTATTTTATTTTTGCATATTAGTTTTAACGCCATATTAAGAATAAACAAAGACTTACTTGTGTAGATTTGAACTTATAAAATATAACATCGGATTATATAAAATCATTAGAATAGCATATGAAAAATCATTTAAAGTTCTATCACATGTATAGCATAGTACCAAGTAGTACTTATTAATTTGAAAGAATTAATTAAGGTATTAGGCTTTATTAATCCCATGGATTTAATTGAGAACAACCTTATTGTTTTATACTTGACATATATATTTAAATAAGTATAATGATTATTAGATGTAAAAATTTAATATGTTATAGGGTGCCTCTTATATTAGAGGTTAAAAGGGAAAGAGGTTAAATTCCTCTACAGCCCCCGCTACTGTGTATAGGTATGAAATCTTTCGCATCACCACTGATCTAAGGAT
>JANQMT010000090.1:0-23914 GCA_028279945.1 Clostridia bacterium | reverse complement strand
AGTTTAGGGTAGAGGGAATCCTCCTTTACCCCGAACTTTTAAGCATTGAGTTGAATTAGAATTCAAGTTTCTTAAAAGCTTCTGGTCCGCAAGTGCTTGCTTTTAAGAATATAGCAGCATTACCTGCAATAGATTTTTCAATAAAGTCTGTTCTTACTTTATCATAAGGTGTATGCGCATATTGCTCTTGCATAGCTGAATATCCGATAGTTGGTTTTCTATCAATTCCTGCCGTTTTACTTCCATCAGTACCAAAATCCCAATATCCATATTTTACTTCTTGGCCCACGGCTTCAATCGCTTCAGTGCAAACTTTAGTGAAAGGATGGTCTTTAGGCGTTTTCCAAGGCGCCATGTCCTTAGTCGCTTTTATTTCCATACCTGTATATGATCTTTCCACAGCAGACTTAATTACAACATCTGCTTTGAATTCAGGATCTTCTTTTGCAAGTTCATCAATGATTTCTTGTATTTCTGCTTTTGCTGTTTCAGCAGTTTCACCTGGAATGGTTCTTCTATCTAGAGAGAGCATGCATTTATCAGGTACTATGGATAATGCACCCGGTAAACATTCTATAATATTTAGAGAAAGTGATGCTTGACCTAAGTCTTCATCTGATGGAAGTGATGGATAAAGTTCATCTTTAATTTTTGCAATAAGAGGCATTGCTTTATAAATAGCATTGATACCTAACCAAGGCGCACTACCATGGCTTGTTCTTCCATAAGTTGTAGCATAGAACTCAACACGGCCTCTATGTCCCAAATACAGTTTCAAGCTTGTGGCTTCTGAAGAAACCATGGCATCATACGTTAATCCCTTTTCCGGGAACGTTGTATCGATTAAGTAAGACATTCCAACCATTTCGGCCGGCTCTTCTTGAACCACACCCGCATACATGAAGTTACCATTGAATTTATAGCCCATTTCTTTTAGCTTAACAAGAACTGCTCCTGCATAGATTTGGAATGCGTGTCCAGCTTTAACATCAGAAGCACCTCTTCCGTGTATACATTCCGTCTTATCTTTTTCAGTTTTTTCTTGGTTGTCCACTTCACATATGTCAATTTCTCCCCCATACGGATCATAACCTTCCCAGTTATTGGGATCGCCGGGGTCTACATGGTCCATATGAGAATTGTACATAATAGTAGGCCCTTCACCTTCGCCCCTAACAATACCAATAATATTTCCTTGAACATCCCTAAAATATTCGTCATAGCCGAGTTTTTTCATTTCAGCTAATAATAGTTCAGTAAGTTCTCCTTCTTCACCACTAATAGCCGGTGTCTGAATTAGTTTTTGAGTAAACTTAACTGCATCTTGTTTAAACTGAGCAGATAATGCCACTACTTTGTCATAGATTTCTTGGCTAAACATCCATTTCACTCCTCTTTTTTGTTTATTAATATATATTTTTTTATGCTATATATTATTAGGCATAACCTTCAATATATACTTTTTAAGTTTCAGGTCTCTAATGTGTTTAATGGTTTCACCTATAGCTTTGTCAAAAAATACAGCAAAAACTAGTCTTAGCTTAATTTTGCTTGACTAAGTAGTGTAATAGTTTCAGATGAATTTATCAATGTATTATTCTTATTCTTAACGTTATTGGGACTATCATTCAAGAATTTGCAATAAATGTGCCAAGATGTGAAACCCTGTATTTTTCAGTTTTTCAGGATTTTCGAAAGAAATATCAGATCAAAATTCGATTTAAAATTGAATCAAAATGGTATATTTCATGATAATAATTGTTGAAATTTGAACGATAAATCCTAATAATCGAAATAATAAGCCTTGATTCAGTTTTAAATCTATATGATTCATTTATTTATCAACTTCATTCTTCCCAATAGGTACTATGGACTTCCCTAATATCATTAACCTCTTCCAAAACCCTGTTGCATTCCGCCTTCTTAACGGTTTTAAGTACAAATTCAATATGTACACACATACCTTCTAACTTTTTCTTAGGTCTAATATTGACGTGCTTTATTATGATATTATGCCTTGCAAAAGTATTTCCAATCTCCCCTATCAGCCCGGGCCTTTCGGAAGCAACGACATTTAAAACTCTATATCGCTTTTGAAAAACCGAGTTTTCAAAAAACCTCAGAATGATCAACGTAAACATAACAATAATGGCACTGGCTATTCCACCGATATAATATCCGGCGCCTATCGCCAATCCTATACAAGCGCTAGTCCACAAGCTGGCTGCAGTGGTTAACCCATGAACAATATTTCCCTGCATGATAATAGTACCTGCCCCTAAAAACCCTATCCCGCTGATAACTTGTGCGGCAAGTCTTCCCGGGTCTGCATTACTTGTTTCCCCAAACCCATATTTAGAAACTAGCATAACCAAAGCGGAGCCTACTATAACCAGTATGTGGGTTCTTAATCCTGCAGGACGGTTATTGAGTTCCCTTTCTAATCCCACTAAACCGCCAATAATAGCTGAAATTATCAGTCTTAAAACAACTTCTAATTCACTAATCATTTTCATCCACCCACTTATATAATTTTAATTATCTTCATCATTTTCATCCAAATAGTTATTTTTTGATATAAGCCAATATTTCCTTAATTTTTTTAGGTTTGTGATCCATAAGAAAAGAACAAAAGGTATAAAGATTGTCATGAGCCATTGACTTTCTGACATTAATATAAAGTTAAAAATACCATGAAAGATTACCGGAACGTATAAAGACTTTTTAGAATATTTGACGCGTTCTTCCTCAGAAGTTGCATATTTTGATAAAGATAGGTAGTATCCCATAGTCACGCCAAATAGCATGTGAGCCGGTACAGAAAGTACTCCCCGCATAATTCCTACAAACGGATTCGCAGCAAATCGAAAAACAACATACATAACATTTTCAACTGTAGCAAATCCCAAAGCTGAAAATGCGCAATACACGATTCCATCTAACTTTTCATTAAACGCTTTATGAAAAAGTGCAAATTTAACAACAACAATTCGTTTAAAATATTCCTCGGTCAAACCTGCAACCACAAAAGAAGTATAAAATACGCCTAAATAACCACCAAATACATTGAACATAGATAATATGGTTTCAACAAAGGCTGTGGGAATAACACTTAATGCTCCGAGAACAAATATTTTAACCAATAAACCAACCGGCTCTTTATCATATCGATCCGTTAAATATATAGCCAAAGCAAAAGCAATTCCTGGTGCTACTGCAACAAAAAAGAGATTATTCATATACATTCCTCTCAATATTAATTAAAATTATATTTCTATTGTTACCCCTTTACCCGCTTTCATTACATTTTTTCCAAAAGCATCAGCAGCTTCTTTTTCCAGTTGAGATAAATCCCCAAAATGAGGAAAATGCGTTATCATCAAAGAAGATACACCTGCATTACATGCTAATTTACCTGCTTGCCCAGCTGTCAAATGCCCATCATTTAAGCCTTCTTGATGATTGAACAAACTGGCTTCACATACAAGTAAATCAGCGTCCTTAGAAAACTCAATCAAGCTATCTGTCCATCCTGTATCAGCAGTATAAACCAAAGATTTATTTCCATATGCCACACGCATTGCATAGCATTTTTTCTGATGCTTCGTCTCCAGAAACTCAAAACTTATATTTTCTATTGTCATCTTTCTGGTTATAGGTACTGCATAACAAACTTCTTTGTAAGCCAGTTCTTTGAAAACATCACCTTCATCATACCCATAAATGGTTAAAGGTTTATTTCGGTTTTTAGTCTTCATAAGTATATCCATTGCATACTGTAAAGAATAGATATCACACATGTGATCCGCATGATAGTGGGAAATCACAACAGCATCTAAGTCTTTAAATGCAATATGGTTGGCCAAGCTCGAAAGCACTCCCGACCCGCAATCTAATAATATGTTTTTATCCTCAACTTGTAAAAGGTATCCTGAGCAAGCCTCATTGGCCTCTGGATATGCGCCCCAACTGCCTAATACCGTAAATTTCATAACAACCTCCACATAGTAGAATTGAGAGTCGAAAATTAAGATGATTTATTGGTTCCTGTTTCCTCTCTTATTATTATTTTCATATATTTGCTTAATAATGTAAATAGATATATGGATATTTGTTGTTATAGATAAAGTATTCTGAATAAAAACAAATAAGACCATTTAATTAGTATCTCTTATTCTACTGAATGTATTTACTAAAGCAGTGACTTTTTAAAATATTCAAATGCTTTGATTATTGTGTTATCATTAATATGAATTCACTGCTTAATAAAATCATGGGTAATGTTGCCATCAAAATATAATTTTGATAGAGGTATGATATGCAAAATGTAATCTCCCATATGTTTATAGGACTCATAAAAATACTACCTGTCTTTTTTATCTTGGGTATTGCTGTAGAAATGCCTTCCACGTGGTATATATGCTTAACCATAGCCATAATAATTTCTATGTTCTACATTTTAGCAAGATTTAGCGATAAAAAAACTAAGCGTAATACTTTCATTGCTACCGGAGTTCTTGTATTAATTTTGATTTTTTCTACTATATCTATCCCAGAAATCCTAGGACTATATTTTTATTATTTACAAATCATTATATTAAAAGATAGCTTAGGAGAAATCAGATTTATCTCTTCCTATATAGAATATTTAAATCAAAATCCAATATATAAAAGAGTACGACTTTTTTTCTTAAATCCTAAAAAGAAAGCTTTCCCTGTTGTAACATTAATAATATTAGGCATTGTATTACTTATGCTTTACCATATTTTATTTGGATCAATCTATGATATGATGCTCCCTAATAACGACTCTATCTTAAAACATCTGTTTTGGATGTTAGTTATATTCATCGTTTTAATCCTTTATTTTTTAATCGCTTGGCCCCTACTGGAAATTTTCGCTGAAGAAAGGAAAAAAGATAATAGTTTTTTAGCATTATTTACGTTAATATGCTTTTTTATCTCTATTCAGATGACCAATGGCCAGATGAATTTTATCAAAGAATTTTTAGAGTTTTAAAAGCATAAAGAGTTTTTTCAATTAAAAGTTTATAAAGTCGGGCACAAATGAGGCCCGACATTATGGTTTTCTGCTCTTTTTTTATTTTTAGCTTAATTCACTCTCAACCTTATACTAAAAACGACTCTACTCAATTTCATTAAGATCGTATGGTGTTTCTTGATAGACAAAGTTTATCCAATTGGAGTAGAATAAATTGGCATGACTTCGCCATCTTACAACTACTCTATTAGAAGAATCATTCCCTTCAAAGTAGTTAATAGGTATTTCTATATCCATACCCTTATTAATGTCTCTATCATATTCCATCTTTAATGACTCTTTATCGTATTCTGCATGGCCCTGAACAAAAATCAATCGTTTATTTTGTGTGGCAATCATATGAGGACCTGCTTTTTCAGATTCTGCAAGAATTTGCAATTCAGAATGCTTTAATATATCTTCTTTTGTAACCTGTGTATGTCTGGAATGAGGTACAAAAAACTCTTCATCAAAGCCTCTTAATAGTTCAGACTTCGGTTCGTTAACTTTATGGGGGAAAACACCAAAAAGTTTTTTATCCATTTCATGTTTATCAATACCATAATGATAATACAAGCCGGCTTGAGCTCCCCAACAAATGTGCAGTGTGCTGTAAACGTTGCTTTTAGAATATTCCATTAGCTCCGACAATTCTTTCCAATAGTCCACTTCCTCATAAGGTAATGTTTCTACCGGTGCTCCCGTAATAATCATTCCATCAAATTTTTGGTTTTTTATTTCTTCATAGGTTTTATAAAACGTATTTAAGTGTTCTTGTCTAGTGTTTTTCGTTGAATGAGATTCCATATGCAAAAGCTGCATCTCAACCTGTAGCGGCGTATTCGCCAGCATTCTAATTAATTGAGTCTCCGTTACTTCTTTGACAGGCATTAAATTGACAATGGCTATTCTCAGCGGTCTAATATCTTGGTGAATCGCTCTTATTTTATTAATTACAAAAACATTTTCATTTGTAAGGGTACTGTATGCCGGCAAATCCTTAGGTACTATAATTGGCATATCCTCATCTCCTTTTATAAATATTAGTCTATTTTGGAACTAAGTCGGGCACAGAGACCCGACGCTACAAACTTGAATTAGGTCGGGCACAAAGACCCGACACTACAAACTTCGAACCTTGCAGGGCGTATGGATACGCCCCTACATTATTTTGTGGCAGCTTTTAGAGCTGTATCCAAATCTTCTATAATATCGTTTATATTTTCAATACCAACGGATACTCTCACTAGATCCGGTAATACGCCTGATTGAATTTGCTGTTCTTGGGACAGTTGTCTGTGAGTGGTGCTGGCCGGATGTAAAATACTAGTCCTAGCATCTCCAAGATGTACTACTAAGGCAATTAAATCAATATACTTAGCCAGTTTCTTTCCATTTTCTGCTCCGCCTTTTATCCCAAAAGACAATATACCACTAGCCCCCTTAGACAAATATTTCTTAGCTAATTCATAGTCTTTATGACTTTTTAATAAAGGATAATTCACCCAGTTGACACTTTCATGATTCTCTAAAAATTCTGCAAGCTTCAGAGCATTTTCACTATGTCTTTCCATTCTTAAGTGCAAAGTTTCTAAACCAAGATGGAAGAGAAATGCACTAAAAGGACTCATAGTGGTTCCATAATCCCTAAGCAGCTGCACTCTTGCCTTAATAATATAGGCGCTCTCTTTAAACTCTTTATAGTACTCAATACCATGATAGCTAGGATCAGGCTCAATAAGCTCCGGAAATTTGCCATTATCCCAATTGTAATTCCCACCGTCAATAATAACACCACCTACACTAGTAGCATGACCATCGGTATACTTTGTCGTAGAATGAATGATAATATTGACACCATGCTCAAAAGGCTTACACAAGAAAGGTGTTGCTAATGTATTATCGACTATAAAAGGAAGATCTAATTCTTTTGCTATGGTTGAAAAAGCTTTAAAATCTAGTACATTCATACCTGGATTTGCAATAGTTTCTGCAAAAATAGCCTTTGTATTAGGACGCACAGCTTCATAGATTTCTTCTGGATTATTCAGGTCGATAAAAGTAACTTCAATTCCCAATTTTTTAAGTGTTACAGCAAACAAATTATAAGTACCGCCATATATAGTAGAAGCGGAAATAAAATGGTCTCCACTTTTACAGATATTTAAAATAGCCAATGTAGAAGCCGCTTGACCTGACGATGTTGCAACAGCACCAACACCACCTTCTAGTAAAGCCATTTTTTCTTCTAAAGCACCTACTGTAGGATTGCCGATTCTTGAGTAAAAATGACCCGTTGCTTTTAAATCAAAAAGATCTGCCACATCATCGGAATCATAGTATTTAAAAGTAGTGCTCTGTGCAATAGGAACTACTCTAGGCTCTCCGGATTTCGGATCATATGCACCTTGTACACATTGAGTTTCAACACAATATTTTTTTTCCATAACTTTTTCTCTCCTTTTTATGACCTAACAGCAATTTTGAAGCCCTAGCAGTAATTGAAGCCCTAACACGGAATTCTCAATTCCGATGTAGGTCTCATACAAAGAGAAAGAAATTTTTAATTTCGTCTTCTCTACTGCCTGATTACGTCGCAGGTCTCATACAAGTCGAACTCTCTAATCTTTGATTAGCTAAGAGTTGCGATTCGCAGAGCGGAAATTCTCCAACTTTTAGTTGGCAAAGAATTTTTCAGTTGATTTCGTCGTCGAGACTGCGTCCTACAACAACCATAAAAATCACTTTTAGTCATTCATTATAATTTAAAAGTTTAAAAAAACCGCTTCTAGATAAGAAGCGGCACGTTAATTAACATGTTTTGCTAGCTTATCTTTCAGGAAATCTCCTGCTGGAATTGGCACATTGCTGATAAACAGCTGTTGCCGGGTTTCATCGGGCCAGTCCCTCCACCTCTCTTGATAAGGCAATTTAATATTAAATTTATGGAATTTAGTCTATACTAACCCATATCACAATTGATGTCAAGTGTTATATTTTATTTTATTCAATATCTTTCATTAACATACCGATCAATAATAGATTTTTTTATTTCTTCCAAGAAAACACCTTCTTCTCGCAGCTCATTTAGTACACCAGGATTAATGGAATGCAACACTGTATTATCATAATCTTTTAATACAATTTCAAACAAACGTCCATTAAGTACACTGGATTTAGCTTTGATAAAATATGCTTCTACATTGTAATAATCTAAATATCTTAATAATTTTAAAATCGTTTCGTCTTTTTTCTTATAAAAATATCGCATATCATCCGTATATTTTTGCACCATGTCAGGGTGCTTTTCAATTATTTTTTTATCTTTTGATTTCATACTGCTATATTTTGCCTTAACATTATAATATTGATAATTGTATAAGCCTTTTTCAAACGAATCAATCCGATGGATAAACGGTTTTAAATTAAGTCGAATAATAAAAGCATAATGCTTTTCAATAAATTCTTTTTTAGATATATCGCCTTTTTTAAACTGATATATTAATGATTCTCTATTTGAAAAAAACTTATCAAAAGTCGTTTCTTTAACTTTTTTAACCACATTTATCACTCCATATATTAAACCCATATTATTCACGATAAATTACAAAAATTTACTGCGTATTTTGGTTTCCATGAATAATCTGAGTTACAGTATTTTTAAAGGTTCAAAATTCAAATAATCGCTGGAAGTCAAATAATATTGAATACCGTCTCTTTCACCTTGTATGCCGAAATCATAATATTTTTTACCATGTAAATGCCCATAGATAACCGTCTTCACTTGATACTGCATCAGTAATTCTATAAAACCAGAGGTTTCTTTCTTTTCGTTAGTAGGCGGATAATGCAGCATAACAATAATTTTGTCGCATCTATTTTTTTTAGCTTGCTGCAAAGATAGTTCTAATCGATTCAATTCCCTTAAATAAATTTTAGTATCTTTTTGTGAAAAATTAGAATCGTTAGGGCATAACCATCCACGGGTTCCACAAATCGCATATTCCTCATAAAGATAACAATTATTCTGAAGAAAATGCATATTATCATAAAGCGTATTTAGTTTACTAATTGTTTTCCACCAATAATCGTGATTGCCTTTTATCAATATTTTTCTTCCGGGAAGATTATTCAACCATTCTAAATCCACCATAGCCTCTTGAAGTTTTAATCCCCAAGATACATCACCGGGAACAAGAACAGTATCATCAGCCTTAATCTTTTCAAGCCATGATCGTTCTATTCTTTTTGGGTGATCCACCCATTGATCACCAAAAATATCCATGGGCTTTTCTGATGAAAAGGACAAATGTAAATCTCCTATCGCAAATAAAGACAATTTCTCACCGCCCTTACTCTATAATCGTCATAACTTCATCTAACCTTTTTTCTAAGAGGACTTGATATCCTCTTGTTGTACACCATGTTTATTCCTTTTGTTTTGTAGTCGTATATATTTCTTAATATACTTCATAATCCATTTCTAATTCATATTTATAATATTAACATCTTTATATTTTTTAAAATAATCTAATTCTCGTCTTTGACATGTAAATAACAGCACTTGATGATTTTTTGAATACTCATATAGATATTCCAGCACTGCCCCTGTTCTGGCGTCATCATATTGAACAAATGCATCGTCCAAAAGGAGAGGTAGTTTCTTACCAATCTTATCACTTATTATCTCTGCAATAGCCATTCTAACTGAAAAGTAAATTTGGTCCCAAGTCCCGTTGCTGAAATAATCAATACTTTTGATTTCATTTAAATCGTCATGCGATATTTTGATCTCTAAATCTTTTGAAACCAACACTTGGTCATAATTTTGTCTTGTAATGGCTTTGAGAATATCTCCAGCTTCTTCATTAAGTTTTTTGCTAAAAGACATATGAAATTTAACAAATGCATTTTCAATAGCATTCAATGCTTCGTCTACAGCTTCAACCTCTTTTTTATAAGCCATTATTTTTTCCTTGAGACTATCTATATTGAGTTGAGTGAATGATATAAACTGTTCATACAGCATACTGATTTCTTCTAATATTTCTTGATATAAAGTTTGCTTTTTTATATCTATTTCTTTCTCTTCTCTTTTATGAAGTTGTTTTATTTCATCAAGTCTTGAAAATTGTTCCTTAAGATCTTGTTGTTTTTGAATCTTTGCTTGCAAGTCTTCTCTATTTTCACACTTATATTTTTTTAGTAATTGTGATATAAGCACCTCACTTCTTTCAATCAGATTAGTATATCGATCCTTATGGAAATTATCAAGAAGTTTTTCTCTTTCTTTGATTACCGTATCTATCTTACCATATTCTATTTTCATTTTTTGAATTTTTTCATAAAGTTGAATAAAATTTTTCACCTGGTATTTATCAAAATTTGCCTTAATGCGTTTTTCAAGTCTTATGATTTCATGCTGCAGCTTTTGCTTTTCGAGTTTAGTTTTGTGAGACTTTTGGTTCACCTTAGATACTCTTGATAGTAAGTAAAAGAAAGGTAGGATCATAACAGCTCCAGCCGGCGCAGGAATATCTTCTGCAATAATTGCTGCTGCCATCAGCAATAAACATATAAAAGCAGTTCCTATCATAAGTGTTTTCTTATTAATTGTTTTTCTTAATTCTGATTCTTTAAATGTATCTTTCAACTGGTCATTAAAATCTTGTTGTTTTTTAAAAAGGCCTTCTATCTCTTCAGCTGCATATTCTGTTTTCTTGATCTCTTGAGCCAGGGCTTGACCTTTACCTTCTTCATGCAATTCATTTAATTCATCTAAGATGACGTGATATTTTTTTATATTTTCATAGTAGTTTTCTATACGGACGCTTTCCTCAATAATCTTGTTTAAGTCTTCTTGTGCTTGGATGCTGTCCATTGATAGTATTTCAGAAGTATCATCACCATGTAATTTGGAAGTTTCATCTTCTTTTTTATACCCTTTGTTTTCCAACCTGATATCTTTATATTGAATGACTTTGGTTTTAATGCTTTCAATCTCCGCTTGCTTGTCAAACTCACCGATGGAAAATAGATTTTCTAATGCTCTGTCAATATCTACAATATCCTTTAACACCTGTTCATCAAAAATATTTTTTTTATTTTTTAACTGACTCAGTTTTTCTAATTCCATATCATAATCTTTTTTCAAATCATCTAAAACACCTGGTTTTTTATTGGTGTTGACAAAGCTTTTTCTATAATCTTCTAAATCCTTTTTAGCTTTATGATAAGATACGGAGGCATCTCCTGTTCCTTTAAGATTGGTCAAATATTTTATCACTTCATCGCTATTATTTTGATTGATTTTGCTGGAAAGCTGTGTAATAAGAGATGTTTTTTCATATGTATGGGCTTCAATCCCGAGCAACTGTTTGCCGGGAGAACTTAAAGGGCCTAATTGAATATTTTCGCCGGATACAGCATTCATCATTTCTATTTTATCTTGGCTTTTTCTTTCACCAAAACTTCTTTTAACTCTATAAGTGACTTGTCCATCATCCAGGTATATTTCTCCACAGGCTTTTATTTCACCCCATGGCATATATCTTTTTCGATCATTATCACGAATATTCTTTTTGTTAGAAGTAAAGCCGTAAAGCATGGTCTTAATAAAGGCTAACAAGGTACTTTTTCCCGATTCATTTTCACCGTAAATAATGTTTATGCCTTCTTTAAATTCTAACTCACACTGCTTGATTTTACCAAAATGATCAACAGAAGCTTTAGCAATCCTCATCGAAATCAATCCTTTCGCCGTTAAGAGCACACAGCCCTATCTTTAGAGCTCTCTTGTAAATATTGCTCTTTTCCTCGTTATCAGCCTCTTTTATGCTTTTTTTAATATGATTAATAAAAACATTTTTTAATGTATCTTCAGCAAAATCATCCTCAAGTTGAATGCTGAAAGTAGTTTTATTGATTATTTTTAGCATAAAAGCTTGATCCCTTAGTCTGCTTTGCACAATATCCGTATGAATATTAAAATCTTCCGGAACATCTCCTTTTAATATCAGCTTATAAAAATGTTGATTTGAATTTTCACCCATGGCGTTCATAGCTTTCTCAACGATTTCATCATACGTACAAAATTCGGTTACATCTATTTCTTTTTCAAAATACTCTCTTTTATTATTTTCTACAAAGTCCAATTCAACATAGCCTTTAGACACTTCACCCATAATAAAACCTTTTTTTCCTAATTCATCAAAGCCTTTCGCTTCCGGTGTTCCAGGATAGCTCCAAAAAGTATTCCCAGCTTTGTTAATACCTGAAAATCCATGTACATGCCCTAAAGCCAAATAGTCCAATCCACTATTTTTTATATCTTCAAGCGTAATAGGGTTGTATTGGCCTTGACTTCCCGCCGTGGTTATTTCCGCATGCATGACCATTATATTGATTTTGCTTTCATCACTGA
Source organism: Clostridia bacterium (assembly GCA_028279945.1). Lineage (GTDB taxonomy): Bacteria > Bacillota > Clostridia > Peptostreptococcales > JAAYPU01 > JAKSCF01. The sequence continues at coordinate 11,450 of JANQMT010000090.1, read as the reverse complement.
CATAAAAACCTTTTAGACCATTTTGTTCTTCTCGAGGGGCAAAAAAACTCTTTCCATAGACACAGCAGTTCAATTCTGTGAAATCCACACAGCCTACATCTTTATCAAAAATGTGCACATTCTCAGGCCAAATTTTTTGGTTATAATAATAGCTCCTTGATAGGCTGTCATGATTACCGGCAGCAATCATAACAGGTATATTACTGATTTCTTTTAATTTAGCGACTAAGTAATCTATAGTCGTTTTTCTCACTTGTTCCTGATCAAATAAATCGCCGCTAATCAAAAAAATATCAACATTTTTTTTCTTAGCGACTTCTACCATTTCTCCAAATGTTTGTCTCAATTCTTCTTGTCTCATTTTACTTAATTGTGCCGGCAAACCTGTCAAAGGCGCATCCAAATGTATATCAGCACAATGTAATATTTTTACACTATTCATCTCCACCTACTCAATACCATACTTCCATATTTTTTCATACAAACTGGTCCTGCTGATATCCAACATTTTAGCTGTCTCGGATTTATTTTTGCCTGTTTTCTCTAAAGCGTCAAGGATGGTTTTCCTCTCAACTGCATCCAGTATATCTTTTAACCTTGTTTGATTCAGGTTATTAAAATCAAAGCTGTAATTCTTAATCTTAATTGGCAAATCATCTACTTGAATCTCTTTTCCATAATCAAGCAAGTTAACCGTTCTTTCTAAAATATTCTCTAATTCACGTACATTTCCCGGCCATGAGTATCGCTCCAAATACCGTAAAGCTTCCTTAGATATTTTGTTGACATAATTGCCTGCTTGTTCGGATATTTTTACTAAGAGGTGATTAATTAACGGTTCAATATCTTCTTTACGCTCTCGTAATGGTGGAATATTTAAGTTCATTACGTTTAATCTATAGTACAAATCTTCTCTAAATTTATTTTCTTCGATTAGTTTTTCAAGGTCTTTATTGGTTGCTGCAATAATTCGCACATCCAACTCGATACTTTGTATGCCCCCAACTCTTTCAATGACCTTTTCTTGTATAGCTCTTAATAACTTAACCTGCATATGAAGGGGCATATCCCCAATCTCATCTAAAAAAATACTTCCACCGTCTGCTAATTCAAATTTTCCGATTTTGCCGCCTTTTTTTGCCCCGGTAAAAGCACCTTCTTCATATCCAAATAGCTCCGATTCTAAAAGCTCTGAAGGAATAGCACCACAATTCACTTTAACAAAAGGCCCCATGGCCCTATAACTTGCAGAATGAATAGCATGAGCAAAAAGTTCTTTTCCTGTCCCGCTCTCACCATATATCAACACATTAGAGCTGGTCAACGCTGCTTTTTCAGCAATATATTTGGTCCCTTTTAATTTATTGCTTTCACCAATGATATTATCAAAGCTGTATTTTACGTCACGAACCTCTTTTAAGGCATTTTTATAATAATCCAACTCATGTTCAATCTTATGCACCTTTGAAGACAATACGTCCAGCTCATTTAAGTCTTTAAACATAATCCTTCCAATAGCGCCGATTATTTTCCCATCCTCGTAAACAGGAATTCTCATAGCAACAATTTTTTTGCCATTGATTTCCTGAACATCTCCAATTTGTTCTTTTCCGGTACTGGCTACTATATGCAGTTTGGTATTATCTATGACATCTACAACTTTTTTGCCGATGATATCTTCACGTTTTTTATCTAAAAATTTTAAATAGGGTTCATTAATAAAAACAATTTTCGATTTGTTGTCAATTACGACTAACCCTTCATATACTTTATCAAGAACTTGTTTTAACAAGGTTTCGGAACTTGCAATCAAATCAGGCATAACATCCACTCCTACATAAGTTGTAATTTTAAGACGGGTGTACAGATTTACAAACATTATAACATAAAATTAAATGTTTTTGCCAAATAAAGTATGGGTATCAACAAAAACCATTGATAACTGTTCTCAATCGTGATATGATAATAATTGATAACAATTATCGTTTACAGGAGGTGTTTTCCAATTATGACACTCAATAAAATTGACTGCGGTCAAATGTTTAAAATACAAAACATTCAAGAAAAATCTATAAGAGAACAAGCCATTCGACTTGGGTTATTTGAAGGCTCACTTGTAAAATGTTCCCACAAATTACCTTATGGTCCAATCATACTCAAAACAGGTATGCAGGAAATTGCCATTGGAAGAAATTTAGCAAAAAAAATAGTTGTATCTGTATAAATAAACCCGTACAATAGATAATAAAAAATTTTTTACTTAATGAATAAAAACTTTACAATAAAAACTTTACTTAGATAAAGTTTTTATTTATGTGGGGAAATAGTTGGTATCATATAGGAGGAAGTCATGTCTAAGCATCGCCATGAGATACATAAATTTAAATCCAATAGTATAAAGAATACTGAATTAACTTTAGTCCTCGCAGGAAATCCTAATGTAGGGAAACCTGTTTTCTTCAATAATCTAACGGGTATATATGTGGATGTTTCAAATTTTCCCGGCACTACGGTAGATCTAAGTGTAGGCCAATTTCACCATTATACGGTAGTAGATACACCGGGTGTTTATGGGGTATCTTCTTATAATGATGAAGAAAAAGCAGCTCGAGATTCTATTTTATATGCTGACCTTATTTTAAATGTTGTCGATACCGTTCATATAGAAAGAGACCTTTTCTTAACTCAACAAATCATAGACATGGGAAAACCCGTCATTGTGGTATTAAATATGATGGATGAAGTTGAAAAACAAGGCATTAAAATAGATATTAACAAGCTTTCCGGTACACTCGGTGTTCCTGTCATACCTGCATCAGCTATTAAAGGCATCGGCATGGATAAAATAAAAGCGGCTATATTAAAAGGCGGGTCCATAGGAAACCGCCTTCCTGAGATACACAATCATATACAAGATGCTAAAAACTATGTTGATACAGAAGGCGAAGCTCTTATGATATTAGAAGAGGATGAAAACATTATAGAACGGCATCACCTTAAAAAGAAATATGGATATCGTGAAGATTTCTATAACTTAAGACGGACCTACATCAACCGATTAATTAACTTAGTGGTCCATCGTCCTGACGAACAACGAACCTTTTCAGGATTACTCGGCAACTTAATGCTTAAGCCTATTACAGGATTACCCTTTTTAGCCCTTATATTATTTATTTTGTACAAACTCATCGGTGAAGTTATTGCCCAGCATATCGTAGGCATTACTGAAGGCCTTATTATGGGCACTTATTATAATAATTTTATACTAAGCATTACAGAAGGTTTTCTGGATGTTCATACGCTGCCGGGTCAGCTGCTGATTGGAGAATTTGGTGTTATCACTATGGTACCCGTTTATATATTTGGATTATTACTCCCTTTAGTCATAGGGTTTTATCTTTTCATGTCTCTTTTAGAAGATTCGGGGTTACTGCCAAGAATTGCTGTTTTAGTGGATAGAGTATTAAATTTTATAGGATTAAATGGTCGTGCCGTAATACCCATCATTTTAGGGTTTGGATGTGTCACTATGGCAGTTATGACAACCAGAATTCTTGGCTCAAGACGGGAAAGATTTATTGCCACCATGCTGCTCAGTGTGGCGGTGCCTTGCTCAGCTCAATTAGGTGTTATTATGGGAATTGCCGCTGCTCTCAGTCCTGCAATGACCGCTTGGTACGTTTTAAGTATTTTCATTGTTTTTGTTCTATTAGGCACCTTATTAAACCTTATATTACCCGGTCAATCCTCAGAGCTATTGATCGATATTCCACCTATTAGAATGCCTCAAGCAAGAAATATCCTTAAAAAAACTGCCACTAAATCTAAAATGTTTCTTTATGAAGCCGGCCCATTATTTGTATTAGGAGCCGTTTTGATCACAATCCTTCAATATACCGATATGCTAACCCAAATTGCTGACCGGTTTTCACCTGTCACGGTCAATATCTTACAGCTGCCAAAAGAGGTTACCAACACTTTTATCATGGGCATCATTAGAAGAGATTTTGGTGCGGCTGGCCTCAACACCATGGTGGCTGAAGGTCTATTAACTTCGGCCCAGGTTGTTGTAGCCTTAATCGTCATTACACTATTCGTGCCATGCATTGCATCTATTATGGTCATATTCAAAGAGCGTAAGCTTTCAGATGCCTTGCTGATCTGGATCAACAGCTTTGTTATTGCATTTGTTGTAGGCGGGATTGTGTCACAATTGCTTATATAGAATATTGTCGAGGCCAGGTCAATAAAATGACCTGGCCTCTAAGCTATGGGTGAGAATACGGAAGAGAATTGTTCCTTCCAATTTCTAATATACCCATTTATTTTTTTATTATACTTTTACTTTTATCTTTTTAATCATCTTCTTCTAATTCTTTTTTTAGCAATTCATCAATAGATACATTTTCTAATAATACCTTTCTCAAGACATCGTTTTCAAGGTAAAAATGGCCCAAATCAACTTGATTCACAGCTCTTTCATAGTCTTCTCTACACCGTTTTATATCTATAGCTTCTCTTGTTTTAATATCCCATGCTCGACTGTTTTCAAAAACACCATCTTTAGACATTTCAAAAGCAATATGATCTTTTATATACGATCCTTTGGGCATATAGACCTGACTGGTGACAAAGCCTGTATCTGCTTTAAATAAATTGTTTCCGAAGTATAATGTATCCAAGTAATCTATGCCCATAATATACGCCATCGTCGGCATGAAATCTAACTGACCTCCTGTAGTGTGTATCGTCTCAGCGGTCTGCATTTTGGGCACATGGATAATAAGGGGTATATTAAACATCTCATCATAATCATATTCAAATCCTAAAAAATCACTCATGGGTGCATAAGCCGTTTCTTCTTTACAATTGATTCCAAAATGATCCCCATATATTGCTATGACCGTGTTTTCATAAAGACCACTGTCTTTTAGCAGCCGGATAAACGCTCCTATTGATTGATCTGTATAATGAACCGCTTGTAAGTATCTTCCAAAAAGCGTATCTTGGTCTTCTTCTTTCAATTTCAAAGTTTGATATGCTTCAGGCATTTCATAAGGATGGTGATTGGATAAGGTGACAAAAAAACTATAAAATGGCTGTTCAATATTTTGGAGATGTTTTACAGATTGCTTAAAAAAGTCGCTGTCTCCTAAGCCCAACCCTATTGGTTCGCTCACATCATAGTCTTCGCCGCCTATAAATTGTTCAAACCCCATTGTCGGATATGCACCTTCTCTATTCCAAAAGTCTTTACTATATCCATGAAAAGCCAGTGTCTTATAGCCCTTATCTCTTAACAGCCAAGGCAATCCATAAAAATAATTATCTGTATACAGCTCATAGGTAAAGCTTTTATAAGAAGCATGCAGTGAGTTTTGACTTACAAATTCTGCATCAGATGTATTGCCGCTTCCGGTCTGTTGATAATATTCATCAAAATAAAAGCCCTCTTGAATCAATTGATTGAGATTAGGTGTAATCTCTTGACCTTCATAAGCCTCATTGATAACAAAATTCTGAAGAGATTCTACCTGAATGACGATCAGATTTTTATTCACTCCAACGCCAAAGACCGGGCCTTTTTCTTCGGGTATATATTCTCCTTGTATATTGGTCAAGTTATCTGAGTATTCCATTTCATCCTGAATATTGGTGACGATATCCTTAATATGATAAGAGAAAAACTCTTGATTTACAATAGGTGTCAGCATATCGCCCTGAGAGGGCGTCGTTACCATTACAACCGTCAATAGAAAAACCATTAAGAAAACGGTAGCCTTGGTCTTTAGTTTCTTATTTCTATCATGATTTAACATGCTGAATTGAATTTTAGGTATTGCTTTTGAATTTTTTCTTGACAATACTAACAGCACCAATATGACCAAAGCATCTATCATTAATAAAAAAAACTTCCCCTTAATAATAGCCCATACACTTGAAGCCACATCATCTATATAGCCTGCTGTTCCTAAAACATTTACCGATAAATTTCTGTTGAAATTGCTAAAGTAAATAACATCTACAAACATAAGAATAGATATAAGAAAGTACAGACAACCTGCTACTTTTTTATTTTCGACAATAAAAAAAATGGTAAGAATGTAAAAAGAAGAAAAAAGTATTAGAAAGAAATAATTTGAGGACACATCCATAAAATGGTAGTAAAGAGCCAGTTTTATCAGTATCATTACCGATAGAATTGTACCCATAAAAAAATTGTGTTTAAGCAAATTCATTATAATGCTCCTATCTTAACGATCAAACTCAATGAACTCAACACAAATGAACCGCTTATATTATAATACATTTTTTTACAGTTTTCAACAAGAATATTATGTCAACTATCGCTTTCAAAAGAATGGTTATCCATTTTAAAAACCTCTTGAAGGGTTTGTCCATTCTGATAAATTTTACTTAAAATCTCATTCTCTAACAGAAAGTTGCCTAAATTGATATCATCCACTGATTTCTGATAACCCTCTTCACATAAATTTATGTCAACAGGTTTTTTAGTTTCTAAATCCCATGCCTTGCTGTTTGAAAATATTCCATCTCTAGACATTTCAAACACAATACCATCTTGGATGAAAGACCCTTTAAGCATATAAGTCTGTGACGCAACAAATCCGCTGTTGGCATGGATCAGGTTTCGTCCAAAAAATAACGTGTCTAAATTTTTGATTCCCATTAAATATGCAATGGTTGGTAAAAAATCAATATGGCCGCCTACAGTTTGGATGGTTTCTTGAGCTTTACTATTTGGCACATGAATGATGAGAGGAATGTTCATCATTTCATCGTAGTAATAAGAAAATCCTAGAAAATCACTCACATCTTTATTAACTTTTTCATCCTTGCAATTCAGTCCAAAGTGATCGCCATAAATAGCAATCACAGTATTCTCATACAAGCCATTGGCCTTTAATTCCTTTACAAATGCCTCAAGGCATTGATCTATATAATTAGCGGCATGAATATAATTTCCAAATATGGATTCTTCGTCTCCATCTTTTAGCTTGATCATTTTTTTCTCTTCCGGCATGATATAAGGATGATGTGTTGACAGCGTTATTAAAAATCCATAATAGGGTTGCTGCATATTCTTTAGATGGTCTATGGATTGATTAAAAAATGATCCATCGCTTAAACCTAATCCTACAACTTCATCCAGCTCAAAGCTATTTTCACAATAATATTCATCGAAGCCTTGATTTGGATAGGCCTGGGCTCTACACCAAAAGTCTTTTTTATACCCATGAAAAGCCGCAGTTTGATATCCTTTCTCTTTTAATATCCATGGCAGTCCTCTAAAATAGCTGTTTTTATATAAACTATATGTGTAGCTTTTAAAGGATGCATATAATGAGTTATGGGTTACAAATTCAGCATCAGAAGTGTTCCCGCCTCCTAGCTGCTGAAAATAATTAGGAAAATAAAAAGAGTCCTTTTGAATCAATGCATTTAGAAAAGGAGTAATTTGCTGTCCATTATAGGTTTTATTAATGACAAAGTCTTGTAAAGATTCTACTTGTATCACAATAAGGTTTTTATCTTTGCCTATTCCAAACCACTCTTTGCCTACATGGCGTTGATATTCTGTATTAATTTGTTTAAATGACTCTTTGTAGCATACATTTTGCTCATTCTTCAGGTAATTAGCTATATCACTAATATGATAAGAAAAAAATTCTTGATTAACGATAGATGTTGTTACATCCCCTTCTATTTGCCCTGATACAGAAAGTATCAGGAATGTTAAAACCAATATCAACATCAATGACTTGATATACTTTATTTTTGGAGAAGGGTATATTCTAATAAAAGAATCATGTGTCGGAAATTTCCTTTTTTCTTGTCTAATGAAATACAAGAGTATTAAAACCGAATCAACTAAAATCAAGAAAAATTTGGGCTTCACAACCTCAAGGATACTATCTGTAACGTCATCTAAAAACCCAAAGGCTTCTATCATATCAACGGACAAGTTACGGTTGAAATAGCTGAAATATCCAACATCCAGAAACATAATGACAGAAAAAATAAAATATAGAATTGCAGAGTAAATTTTATTTTCAAACGAAAAGAATACCATAGCTATATACGCTAAGGTCATGATCAAAATGTATATGTAATTATGCGATACTTCCATATAGTGGTAGTACAAGGTTACTTTTGTAAAAATACAGATGGCTGCAAATGCTTTCAGTAAATCTTTTTTCTCTAACGTAATGATTTTCATGATCTTGTCCTTTATGCCCTAACAGCAATCTCTGATTGCGTCGTAGCCCTACTTTTTCTATTATTATATTGCATATATTATAATATATTTTTTAAATTTGGTATATATTTTCATTTTCTTTGCAAGCGTCTTAAATAAGTAACACTAGTCGTAGGGTTGGGTCGCTGTGCCCAACCTAATAACTATGACTCTATTTATAATAAAGGGTAGCCACAGAGCTACCCTTACATATTGTTATGCATATCGTTTGAACGTGAATACAGCTTAGTTACAATCCATCAGTTCATGTACTCCATATCTTTATATTTTGAATATGAAGCCTGATTCTTCAGAACATCATCAAATATATCCCAAACCGATTCATCTTCAAACCCTTTTCTCCAGCATGCCGTACCGGCCAGGTCATATTTCTCTGCTAAGCCTAGTCGATGCGCAATAGATCTTCCATCCTCTATCCAGACTTTATAGGTAGCATTGTTTTCCGAGTATTCAATATAATATTGTTTCTCATAATCCAACCATTGAACGTATAGATTTTTTTCATTAACCAGGTTTCTTACATCCTCCATGGACATGGATTTACTGGATATTTTATGTTCGCCGTTTTCTTCCCACTCTTTCCATATTCGAGTATACAGCGGAATCCCTAATAGTAATTTTTCAGGCGGAACTTCTTTCAAAGTATTGATAACCGCTTTCTCTACCCATCCATGAGACGCAACAGAACCGGCCGTGGGGCATTTACTCCAATGCTCATCATAAGTCATCACCGCTACATAATCCACAAAATTGGATAATGCTGCACGGTCATACTCCACAGTCCAAGAAGTAGGAATCATAACATCTATGGATAAGTTTAATCCCTGTATCTCTGTATAATATCTAAGTGTTCCAACAAAATTGGTCAATGCGTCACGGTCCTCGTCTTTCACATATTCAAAATCTATATTAATACCGTCCATATCATATAAGCTGGCATAAAAGAGCAGTTGTGCTATAACTTTTCGAGTCAAGGCCTCATCGTTGAGAACCGTATGGGTTAATTCCGAATTAAAACTATTGGTAACCAGCCCCCAAATCTGATAGCCTTTATTACGCACATCATTTAAGTAGGCTTTATCTGCCTTATTACCTAAATTACCCTCTGAATCTTTAATATAAAACCATGTAGGAGATAAAACATCAATACCATTAATTTTATCCTCCGGCGGAGCCGGCGTATTACGATAAACGTATTCCCAAACAAGGTTTATTTTTTGATCTTCAAAATTGATTTTCCTTTTTTTAACGTTGTAATAATCTACCAGTGAAAGGTCAACCTCATATAAAGATACATCACCTTTTTTCACAAAACAGATGATATCATCACTGGTCTTTGCTTTATAGTAATGATCCGTTTCTTTAATAATTTCAAGGGTGTCATTCATATTTAAATATAGCTCTTCAGACCTTGGATCTTGTACAGATGGCTTCGCTTGAACCATGCTTTTATTAATTTTTCCAAACTTAATAATATCATTTGCTTGCTCTATGTACACATTATCATCTTCTATTGTGTAGGTCACGCGAAAAAATGTCTTTAAAACATCCAAAGGCATATAATACTGATTGTTAATATTTCTTAGAGGAATGACAGCTTGTTCCATATTCTGTCTTACGAAATCCAATATAATAGGATCTTCCAGCATCAAGTTTTGATGTGGCATATAAATAATGATGCTGCTGTTTTTCTCATCGATCTCTATTCCCGGATTGTACAAATACTGGCCAATCATATCACATGGCAAGTATACGCCGTTGTTGATAACATACGCATCTAGGTTTCTTATTCTTTTACTGCCATAATATATATCATAAGTATCTTGTTCTTCACCAATATCTGAGCTTGCTTGAACATAGGATACGTCATTTATATTGACAGATAAAATAATACCTATTATGATTAAAAGCGTTACTATAATCATTATTTTTGTTTTCATTGATGTCCCCCTTAGTTATGGTTGAACGATCGTTCCACTATTGTTTAACTATCGTTTCACTACTATTATATTATAATCAAGGGACGATATAAAGTTAAAATATGATTACATTCGACATATTTATTAAACCCAGATTATTCACGATAAACTACAAAAAATCTGGGTTAAAGAAAGTAGGCGTTAACATTGAAAAAAGAGTACATAGCAGATTTTGCCTTATTTATGGTGGCTATTATGTGGGGATTGTCCTTTATTATAATGAAAAATGCTTTAGCTGTGATAGAAGTATTTAACTTGTTAGGCATAAGATTTATAGCCGCAGCTCTTATCTGTATGGTTATTTTCTTCAAGCAATTTAGAACCATAGACTTGGTAACGATAAAAAGAGGCATATTTATTGGATTCTTTCTATTTGCAGGATATGCGGTGCAGACCTATGGACTGAATTTTACTACCGCTTCTAAGTCAGCCTTTATAACAGGTTTTACTGTGGTTTTGGTTCCGGTTTTAACACCTATTATTATGAAGCAGTTCCCGGGTATTTCAGAAATCATGGCAGCAATTATTGCTTTCATTGGAATCGGCTGTTTATCCCTTACCGGCGATATCAACAGTATTAATAAAGGCGATGTTCTCACACTGCTTGGTGCTTTTGCTTTTGCATTTCAGATCATCTTAATTGGAAAGTTTGCTAAAACATCCAACAATATTAATTCTGCAATTGTACAAATTGCTTTTGTTGGTGTGTTAAGTACAATCATTTCGCTGCTTTTAGGAACATTTACGATACAACATCAACCCAATACCTGGGGTGCTGTATTATTTTTAAGCGTATTTTGCACAGCCTATTCTTTCGTCGTACAAAATATGGCACAAAAACACACAACCCCTGCAAGAACCTCATTAATATTTACTTTCGAGCCCGTTTCTGCTCCCATATTCGCATATTTTTTATTAGGAGAGGTCTTAACACCACTTGGCATGTTTGGAGCTGTTTTAGTAATATTAGGCATGCTATTGTCTGAATTGGATTTGATTGGAAAGCTTAAGGCTTGGATTAAAACCACGGAATCAGAGGTTTAAATAGGGATTGCTGAACGAATACATATTATTAGCATGAGGAGATGTTCGGTATATAATTTGTAATGGAGAAATACTAGTTTTAATGGAGTGCAACGGAATTAAAACCAAAGGGTTGGAATACTTCGCAGAGGTTTAGGGCACCGACC
>JANQMT010000065.1:0-6618 GCA_028279945.1 Clostridia bacterium | reverse complement strand
ACCGCCTTTCACAACCAGCAGCCTTCAACAGGATGCTGCAAATAGATTGGGTTTTTTCACCAAGAGAACCATGATAACCGCACAGCAGCTATATGAAGGCATTGACATTGCCGGTGAAGGAACGGTAGGTTTGATAACCTATATTAGAACAGACTCAACAAGAATATCAGAAGAAGCTCAGGCCATTGCAAAAACATATATTGAGGAAACCTATTCAAGTGAATACGTTGGAAACAATGTCTATAATAATAATAAAAAGAAAAAAGATGTTCAAGATGCCCATGAAGCCATAAGACCTACATCTATTTTGAGACATCCGGATGATATTAAGGAATCTTTATCAAGAGATCAGTATAAGCTCTATAAGCTGATATGGCAAAGGTATACAGCAAGCCAAATGAGTAAGGCCATATATGACAGCCGAGCGATAGAAATAGAAAACAAAGAGTACATGTTTAAAGCGACAGGTTCTCAATTAAAATTTGATGGTTTTCTAAAGGTATACTCATTTTCAGAAACATCTGAAACCATGCTGCCGGATATCAAAGAAGAACAAGAGTTGTATTTTATGGGTATTGAACCGGAGCAGCATTTTACTCAGCCGCCGGCAAGATTCACAGAAGCCAGCTTAGTAAAAGAACTTGAAGAAAAAAATATTGGAAGACCAAGTACTTATGTACCTATTATCAATACATTGCTTGTCCGCCGATATATACAAAGAGAAAAGAAATCATTGCTGGCTACGGAACTGGGCTTTGTTGTAACAGACCTAATGGAAAATTATTTTAACAATATCGTCGATATTAATTTTACAGCAGCACTTGAAGAAAAGTTAGATGATATCGAAGAAAACAGTATGCAATGGAAAAATGTAGTCAATGACTTTTATATAACCTTTAAGGAAGAACTCAATTCAGCAGATGAAGAAATTAGCAAAATAGAATTTGAAGATGAATTAACGGATGAAGAATGTGAACAATGTGGTAAGCCTTTGGCAATAAAACACGGCCGATTTGGTGATTTTTTAGCGTGTTCAGGATATCCGGATTGCAAAAATACTAAACCTATTGTTAATAAAACAGGTGTTAACTGTCCTGAGTGCGGAAAAGAAATTGTTGAACGCAGAAGCAAAAAAGGCAAACTGTTTTATGGATGCAGTGGATATCCGGATTGTAAATTCATACTTTGGAATAAACCAACGGATAAAAAGTGTCCTGAATGTGATTCAATATTAACCGAGAAAAAAACTAAGAAGTCAAATTATCTGTGCGCAAATAATGCGTGCGGCTATAGAGAATAGAAAAATATGGAGGAAGTAATTATGTTTCATGGAACAACCATTGTAGTGGTAAGAAGAAACGACAAAGATATTTGCATTGGAGGTGACGGGCAAGTAACTTTTGGTCAGGCATCAATAATGAAACATAAAGCCAAAAAAGTAAGAAGAATATACAAAGGCACAGTTTTATCAGGATTTGCAGGGTCTGTTGCAGATGCCTTTACACTAACTGAAAAATTCGAGAATAAATTAGAAGAACATGGTGGAAATTTAAAACGTGCTGCAGTATCTTTAGCTCAAGAATGGCGAAAGGATAAAATACTCAGGCGTTTAGAAGCGCTTATGCTGGCTGCGGATAAAGATGATATATTATTGATATCAGGAAGTGGTGAAGTCATAGAGCCGGATGATGATGTCATTGCTATTGGTTCAGGCGGAAATTATGCTTTTGCGGCTGCTAAAGCGTTATTTGATAATACGCAATTGGGTGCTAAAGACATCGTTAAAAAATCTTTAGAAATTGCTGCATCTATTTGTGTATATACAAATAATAGTATTAGTATGGAATCTTTAGGAGGAGAAAAAGAATGAGAAATTTGACACCTAAGGAAATTGTAATGGAATTGGATAAATATATCATCGGTCAAGAAAAAGCGAAAAAGTCTGTAGCGGTAGCACTTAGGAACCGATACAGAAGAAATAGATTACCTGATGAAATGAGAGACGAAATCACGCCTAAGAACATTTTGATGATGGGTCCTACAGGGGTAGGAAAGACTGAGATCGCAAGGCGTCTTGCAAAATTAATTGAGGCACCTTTTGTTAAGGTAGAAGCGACAAAATATACAGAGGTTGGATATGTAGGCCGAGATGTAGAATCTATGGTAAGAGATTTAGTTGAAACTTCTATTCGATTGGTTAAGCAAAACCGTATGAATGAAAAATATGAACTGGCAGAAAAGATAGCAGAAGAAAAAATATTGGATGCTTTTGTACCCAGTAAAAAGAAAGAAAGCGGTGTCAAGAGTCCCTTTGATTTTATATTGAATAACAGCCAATTTAATCAGAGCAAGGAAGAGTTTGACCAACCAAAAGATGATTCTGAATTGCAGAGAAACCAAGTAAAAGAACAGTTAAAAAGAGGGCTGTTAGAAGACCAGCTTATTGAAATTGAAGTTAATAATAATGCCAATGGCCTTAATATGATGCACCTTGGTAGTGAGGCCATTAGTATTAGTATAGGCAATATTTTTGGAGACATGATGCCTCAGAAAAAAAAGAAAAAGAAAGTATTTGTGAAAGATGCCCGTAAGATTTTGAGAGAGCAAGAAGCACAAAATTTACTGGATATGGATCAGGTTATTAGTGAGGCTTTAGATAATGCCGAACAAAATGGCATTATATTTATTGATGAGATAGATAAAATTGCAACACCTAGCTTTAAGGGCGGTGCCGATGTATCCAGAGAGGGTGTACAAAGAGATATTTTACCCATAGTAGAAGGTAGTGTTGTTAACACCAAGCATGGCCCTGTAAAAACAGATTATATATTATTTATTGGTGCCGGTGCATTCCATACTTCTAAGGTAACGGATCTCATTCCTGAGCTTCAAGGTAGATTTCCAATACGAGTAGAATTAGAAAATCTTACAAAAGAAGTGTTTAGAAAAATCTTGGTGGATCCGGAAAATGCATTAATTAAGCAGCACAAAATGTTATTGGAAACAGAAGATGTTAACGTGCATTTTACTGAAGATGCAGTAGATGAAATCGCAAATGTTGCTTTTTTGATGAATGAGCAATCGGAAAATATAGGAGCAAGAAGATTGCACACCGTAATGGAAAACCTATTGGAAGATATATCTTTTGAAATATCCGATGTCAATGAAGAGTCAGTCATTATAGATAGTGATTACGTTAAAAGCAAGTTTAAAGAAACCGTATATATTGATGAAATTGATAAATATATTTTATAAAGTATAGGAAATAATATACGATATATATTGAATAGTATTTTAAAAGAGTCCGTATATTCTTCTATAAAGTGCTGTCACTTAATGACCCTTTATAGAAGAGTCTGTTCTAATATTTTGAATTTTCGAGATATTTAATTAAAAATTAACTTGCCTTTAAAGAAAAAATAGTTATAATGATAGTTGATGAAAGGAGGTTTTTTCGATGTCAGCGCAGTTGTTAGAAAAGACCAGAAGGCTTAATTCCGTACTACAAATGACTAATGATGATTCCGTGTCTTTTAGTGATTTATGTGAAATGTTAGGGAGCCTTTTGCAATCCAATGTATATGTAATAAGTAAAAGAGGAAAAGTATTAGGATTAAAACTCATTATTAAAGCAGATAGTCCGGTCATTATAGATCCAGAAACAGGTATTGAGAAAGTTCCAAATGAATATAATGAAGAATTCCTGAAAATTACTGAAACAAAACTGAATATTACAGGCGAAGAATCTTTGACAATATTTAAGTATGACTACAACACTTTAGATAAATATGTTACCATATTTCCTATATACGCAAATGGTCAAAGACAAGGCACTCTAATTGTTGCAAGATATGATAATAAATTTGATGTAGAGGATATTATTTTAGGAGAATATGGCGCTACTATTGTAGGTATTGAGATCTTAAGATCAAAGACCTCAGAACATGAAGAAGAATCTAGGAAAAAAGCAGTAGTTCAGATGGCTTTAGGTACTTTATCTTATTCTGAATTAGAAGCTGTTCAACATATATTTGCTGAATTAGAAGGTAATGAAGGATTGTTGGTAGCAAGTAAAATTGCAGATAGAGTAGGAATTACACGATCAGTAATCGTTAATGCACTGAGAAAATTTGAAAGTGCAGGGGTTATTGAGTCAAGATCTCTGGGAATGAAAGGGACACATATAAGAATACTTAATGACAAGTTAATGGACGAGTTAAAAAGACTAGAATTATAATATAATGTTTAAAATCTAATTTATTACGATATACTAACGGAAATAAAAAAGGTAAAATTTAATTTTTACCTTTTTTTATTTGCACGTTTTGATCCTTTCATAAATATATATATAACATACCACCTAAAATGGGGGGCGTGTGCATGAAAAAGAGAGCCAGGAACAAAACAAGTAAACCTGTATTAAAATTTTTTATGTTTATTATTTTAATATGCTTAATTTTAATATATGGTTTTTTGTATTTAGAACATAAAATAAGACCTACGGTATTTAACATTGCGGAGATGAGGGTAAAGTCCATTACCAATGAGGCAGTTCAAGAATCTGTACATACTGAATTTTCCGGAAAAATTGATTATAATGATCTTGTTCATTTTGAGATGGATAATGAGGGTAATATCACGTTGCTTCAAGCCAATACCGTTCTTATGAATAAAATTGCATCTGATGTGACTTTATTAATTCAGAAAAATATTCAAGATTTTACTTCTCAAATTATGATTCCTATTGGAAGTATTTTAGGCAGCCAAATATTATCTCAGTATGGACCTATGATAAAGTTAAATATTATCCCCATAGGAATGGCAAAAGTCAACTTTAAAACTGAATTTGAGGATTCAGGCATTAACCAAACACGACATAAAATATTTTTAGAGGTAGAAACATTTGCAAAAATTATAGTACCTTTTAAAACCAATACCATTAGTGTTAAGACAATAGTACCCATAGCAGAAACCGTCATTGTAGGAGAAGTACCTCAAAGCTATATATTTGTACCTGAAGATGAAATACTCAACTTAGCACCTGGTGTCGAGTAAAAAGAGTTTGATTTGTATTACAATATGTTATGATAGGATAAGATATATATGAAGTAAGTCAATAAACCAAATAAAGTAGGTGACGCGTTTTGGAGATCATCCATAAAGAAACAAATGAAGATTTTAAGCAAAAAGCAGTGTTAATGGGAGTCCAGTTAAAAGAAGATATCACACAATCCATGGCTGAGTTGGATCAGTTGGCTGAGGCAGCAGGGTGTGAAGTCGTAGGAGAATTGATACAAAAGAAAGACAGAGTGGAATCTGCATATTATATTGGAAAAGGAAAATTAGAAGAGTTAAAAAATGCTTGTGATACCTTAAATGCCGATTTAGTTATATTTAATGATGAACTATCGGGTATGCAGTTAAGAAACATTGAAGAAAAACTGGATTTAAAAGTCATCGATAGAACGATTTTAATATTAGACATATTTACACAAAGAGCGGTTTCTAAAGAAGGGAAGCTGCAGGTAGAGCTGGCGCAGCTGCAATATAGGAAATCTAGGCTTGTAGGGATAGGAAGGTCCCTTTCCCGTACAGGTGGCGGTATTGGTACCAGAGGCCCCGGTGAAAAGAAATTAGAGACAGACAGAAGACATATTTTAAGAAGAACAACTGAAATAAAAAGTGAATTAGAAGCGGTCAAGAAAAATCGGCAGACACAGAGACTGAGAAGAGAAAAATCGGATATTCCTATTGTCTCCCTTGTAGGCTATACCAATGCAGGTAAATCAACGATTATGAATCAACTTTTACATATGGTGAATAAAGAAGACAAAAGTGTTTTTGCGGAAAACATGCTTTTTGCTACTTTAGATACCTTTCAGAGAAATATTAAGCTTGAAACAAATGAAGAGTTCATACTTACCGATACGGTAGGCTTTGTTAGTAAACTGCCCCATTTACTGATTGATGCTTTTAAAGCGACTTTAGAAGAAGTGCTTTATGCCGATTTAATCGTTCATGTTGCGGATGCTTCTTATGAAAATTTTCAATTTCAAATGGACGTGACCCAAAAAGTATTGAAAGAGATTGGTGTTGAAAGCAAGAAAATCATAACCGTTTTTAATAAAATGGATCAAATCAATTACGATGACGGTATTATTCCTTCCGGTGAAGACATTCTTTATATATCGGCTAAACATGGACAAGGTATGGATAAATTACTGGATAAAATTAAAGAAATATTATTTGCAGATGTGGTTAAGGTTAAATTATTAATTCCTTTTGATAAAGGGGATATTTCGTCCTATTTGTGTGAAAACACTAAAGTGACAAATATGGCGTATACTGAAAATGGCGCATTCATAGAAACTGAATTAAAGCAGCCCGACTATAATCGATATTCCAAATTTATCATTAAAGAAGGAGAAAATAAATGAGCCAATATAAAACGGTTGAAGCCAATAAAGAAGTCAACCATATTATAGAGAAATCTAAATTTATTGGCTATGTGAAGCCTGTCGGCAAAGAAGAAGATGCTGAAGCATTTATAGAAAGCATAAGAACCATACATAAAGAAGCAACCCATAATGTCCCTATCAATTTAATCGGCAGAAAATT
>JANQMT010000017.1:0-3542 GCA_028279945.1 Clostridia bacterium | reverse complement strand
ATAACTGATCTGCCTCCACGTTTCCGCGATGCCTTTCTACAGTTATAAAATAAGGCAAGGTGATGTCTAGACTGATGTGATTCATTCCTATGGAGGCCTGATGAACTGCTCTATGGGAACGACTTGGGTTTCCACATCTACGAGGGAGGCGCTTAAAAAATGCAAGATAGGACGGATAAAATGGATAAAAGAAAAAATGATAGAAGAATTAGTTTTAGAGACAATAGAGGTGGAAAGATTGTATATATCAGTTGTTGTCTGTTGAACCAGAACTCTCATGCCCCTGGGGTAGCTGCCAGAAAGGGCTCTTTCAAAGAATTAATCCAGGTATTTCTTGATAATAACATTGGAATTGAGCAAATACCATGTATGGAATGTAAACTATGGGGAGGTGTCTCCAGAAAACTTATCCAAAAATCACAGCCTATAGTATTAAAGTCCGTAACAAAGGTCTGGTTCCCCATAATTGAATTTTTTACGAATATGATGATGCTGATAACCAAGTACAGTTGCCGGAAAGAAGCAAAAAAACTGGTGAACAGAATCCAAGATTACTTGACAGAAGGATATGCAGTATTAGGTATTATAGGAGTAAATGGCAGCCCGACATGTGGGGTAACTAAAACCATAAATTATTTAAAGATTGTAAAAAATATGGATAAACTTGATATTACACCGCAAGATATTATCAATCCAAAATTAGAAAAAACAACTGAAATAGAGTATAAATCCAGAATTAATGAATCCGGTATTTTTTTCAGTCCTCTGATAAGTGAACTTAAAAGAAAGAAGTTAAACTTAAAAATAGAAGGAGTCGAGTATTCATCAGATCCGCAAGAAGAAGCCGCCAGAATAGCTGATTTACTGTGTATTGATAACAAAAGTTCGCTTTCTGACTAAATTCACTAATAAATTTGTATTAAGTAGCTGTTCTTTTTAATTAGGGTATGTAAAAACCACAGAGTGTTCTTTTCGCTCTGTGGTTTTCTTATGTAATATTCGCCTCTTGGTAAGTATTATGAATATCCTAATTAACTTTTTGTGCTGGTGTATCTACTCCGCTCTGATGAATTATCAACCCTGTTACTTCATCATCACTATCCTTTTCAAAAGTAATTTGGGCATCAACAAGTTTATAAAAATATTCAGTTTCAGACTCTGGAAATATTTCTAATGCTTCTTGGCCTGTTACTCTAGCAAAAATACTGCTGTTTTCTATTGTAATATTAACAAATACTTGAGGAGCAATCTGATACTGTCCTACATATTTTTCAAGTACGTCACTATTTATCTGTACTTCTTTATACGCTTCAGGCATTTTATACTCTTTTTCAAAAACTATATCTGCCAATATGTCTGTAAGATTATACACATTATAATCTCTAACATTTGTGAGGATGATAATTGTTAAGTTTTTATCCGTAAATCTTGCAATATTTGCACTAGTTCCAAATGTCATACCATCATGGGATGTTACTTTACCATATTGGCTACTTCGGATTAACCATCCATATCCACTATAATATGCTTCTGCTATTTCAATATAGCCTTTAAATATTTTATCAAGAGTATCTTTGTTTACTAGACTTTCAGTATACAAAGCTTGATCCCATCTATATAAATCTTCTGTAGTAGAATACAGACAACCTGCTCCATAACTCTTATCTAGTAAAAGTTGATCATCAACCGGTATGACATCAAGGTGACCTACATATCCAGAAGAATCATACATTTTGGTATTATTAACAAAGCATATACCTGTATTCTCCATGTTTAACGGAACAAATATGTTTTCTTTCAGATATTGACCATAGCTCATATTACTGACTTTTTCCACTATGTATCCAAGAAGCAAATATCCTGAATTGCTATATCTATATCTTTCACCTGGCTCAAATTCCAATGGAGTATCTTTTAATAAATTGATTATGTTTTCTATCTGTACATCTTTTAATGAATAAAGCTCGTTTATTGCCAAATAATCTCCTAATCCGGAACTATGAGTAAGTAGATTATGTATTGTTATTTTTTCTGCATTTGGAAAGTCAGTGAGATACTTATCAATTGTATCATCGATACTTATTAAACCTTTCTCACAAAGCTGCATTATTGCCATAGCTGTAAACTGCTTTGTAACAGAACCTATTGGATGTTTTGTTTGCGAAGTATTTGCCAAGCTCTGTTCAAAATCAGCCATACTGTAGCCTTTATTCAAAATAACGTTTCCATCCTTTGCTACAAGCACACTACCGTGAAAATTCTTACGCTCTACAAGAGCGTTCATATATTCATTTAAATTTTGGCTGATTGTATTGTTTATATTTGATTGCTTGAAATAATCTTCACTATTTGCTTTCGGCTCATTAATGTTTAAAACCTTAGTTTTATTGTCCCATCCCATAATCAGTTCCATTGAATCACTTAAAAATTGAATAGGAACAAAAGTTCTGTTTTGCTTGATAATAGGCTTTGTATTAAGTGTTATGTTTTTTTCATTCAAAAACACATTACTGTCATCAATTTTTAGCTTAATTGTATTTGAGTTTTTTTCTAGTATTATACTTTTATCCATACCATTCCAGGTAACATCATATCCTAATTTTTCTGATATGATACTTAAAGGACACATTATCGTTGAATTTGAATCAACAAAAGGACCTACATCATCAAATAATACCCTTTCACCATTAATTTTCACTGTAATATCACCAGATAAGGCATCGCTAGTAAAGGCAACTGTGCTAATAAATAATGATATTATTAACAATATTGATACGGTTTTTTTGTACATTGAAAAACTCCTTCCAAACTATAATTAGTTTAATTGCTAAACCCCAAAAGCCGCTAAAACTCTGCGTTCCTGAGGGTAATTTGCTTGTGATTACTCTCTTTTCAATGTTCACTGCTGTGGTGTATCAGTCTGTAACACACTATTATATGGGTATATATGACTATCTTTTGTTTCGCAATAACCTATAGAATAGTTAATTTCATGCAAAAATTATATAAATATGAAAGTGATTTGTCAATAAAATCGGGGGATCTACATACTAAAATGGTAGATTAAATAAATCAAGATTATGCCCCACACTATACTCGGGCTCGAACCGATGACATCTTGATAATATCTTACCTGTTAATGAACTCTTCATGGTAGATTTCTAGTTTATACAGTTGCGTTAATAGCATCTCATAAAGTTTTATATCTTCCTTATCTGATTTAGGTCTGTATACAATGATAGAAAGCTTTGCCATGCTCTCATAATATGGATAATCACTGGATTTAGCAATCTTACATCAATAGGCTTATCTTCTAAGTTAACATAAAATCTTTCATCCTGATATCTCATCGATTATGGAACATAATAGAAACGGGTATGTACCGTTTTAATGGTATATACCCGCTTTAAATTAATTATTCCACTTTAGTTTTTCCTGATATTGGATGATTCGATAATTGGGGTCCCTTCAGGAATAATATCCACTGACAAATGTGGATGGTCTGCTTCAAGCATAGAAGTAATTGTAGCTTTCGTATCTAT
>JANQMT010000016.1:0-22321 GCA_028279945.1 Clostridia bacterium | reverse complement strand
CTAACTGATTACCAATAAAGACGAAAATTTGTGGTCTGAGTCACCTCGCAAACAGTCAAAGCTGTAAATAAATAACAACAAATCCACAGTGCATAACTACTATATAACTGAAAAAAGGAAATAAAAAATCCAATTATCCTCTTAATTAAGAAGATAATTGGATTATACGTGTATAAATATTCGTTTATGCACCTGCATTCAATTTGTCTACAACCTAATTGATTCAATAATATTAAACGCGAATTTCGCCTTTTAATTTTTCCAAAATTCTTTTTTCTAATCGTGATACTTGGACCTGTGATATTTGGAGAATATCTGCAACCTCCTGTTGTGTCATGTCTTTAAAGTATCTAAGAACGATAATTTGCCGATCTCGTTCTTTCATTTCGTGTATCAAACTCTTAATCGTAATCATATTGATTTTACTGTCTTCTTCATTTGTCTGTGGTTCCTTGAAAAAAACATCTTTTCTTTCTGTATCATCCATACTTTCTATAGCACTCATAGAGGAGTTCGCCTCCATTAAATAAACCACATCTTCTACTTCCATTTCCATCTCTTCAGCCAGTTCACTTACTTTGGGCTGGCGTCCTAACTTATATTGAAGCACACGTTCTGCTTCTTTCATTTTTTTTATGCCGGTTTTAACATCTCGACTCACTTTTATTCTACCATCATCTCGCAAAAACCTTTTTATTTCTCCAATAATCAAAGGAACCGCATAGGTAGAAAACCGCACATTAAAAGCAGGATTAAAGCGTTCTACTGCTTTTACTAATCCCATACAACCTATCTGATAAAGATCCTCCCACTCATAGCCGGTATTAAGAAATTTTGAAACAACACTTTTCACAAGCCCGATATTTTCAGTTATAACATATTCTTTTGCCTCTTCATTTCCGAGTTGTGCTTCCAAAATGCACTCATGTATTTCATCTTCCCAAGAACCTGAATATTTTAAATTTTCCTCCATCCCAACAATCCTTTACTGTATTATGCTTTATGCAATATCCGTATTAAGTGTTTTTTTCAAAAACACTTTGGTACCTTCTCCTAGAACAGAATGCACATTTACTTCATCAACAAATGTTTCCATTACTGTAAATCCCATTCCGGAGCGTTCTTGTTCAGGTTTGGAAGTAAATAATGGTTCCCTTGCTTTATTAATATCCTCAATACCAATACCAGAATCTTCTATCGTAATTTCAACGGTTTTATCTTCAATGGAGCAATGTAATATTATGATGCCTTCATTTGTGTCATAAGCGTGTATAATCGCATTGGTCACTGCTTCCGATAAGGCAGTTTTTATTTCTATTAGTTCTTCAATGGTTGGATCCAATTGAGAAATGAATGCTGCAACGGCTACCCTTGCAAAAGATTCATTTTCCGATTTATTCATAAATTCTAATTTCATTCGGTTATTAAATGTCGTCATCCTCTCACCCCTCACTCATTAAACCTTTTTAAAGCTTCATCTAGGTCACTGTACTTTTCTATAATGGAATATAATCCTGAAACAGTGAATATTTTATCCACATATTTATTGCAGTTGATAACACTTACTCGACCGTTTGCATCGTGAATTTTATTGTATCTTCCGATAATTACTCCTATTCCCGAACTATCCATAAATGTAACTTCTTTAAAATCGAAAATGAGATGTTGTATAAAAAATGCATCTATGGTTCTGTCTACTTCATCTCTTACTTCTTTAGCCGTGTGATGATCCAGTTCTCCCTCTAACTCAGCAATTAATATATTGTCTTTTGTTTCAAAACTTATTTTCATCCTGCCCCTCCTCTACATCCTACTTCATTTTTATAATTTCTATACTCATGAGAAAAGTCCTTTGGCAAATAAAATCATTAATTCACTACTTTTAACTATTTTTGTCAAAAAAAATCACTTAACATTAAATGTTAAGTGATTTGATAATCTGTCACCTTATAAAAAATCAACCATTTCTATTTCAACATCTTCTAAAGCATCTTCTACCAACCCTTCTACATCCAGCAGACTTTCTGATTCAAGTATTCTTTCCAGTTTTGGTTTGGTTACCGGGTGTTTTGGTAAAAACACCGTACAACAATCCTCAAAGGGAAGAATGGATGTATCATATGTGCCAATATCTTTTGAAATGTCTATAATATCAACTTTATCCAATGCAATGAGAGGTCTCATAACCGGAATATGGACCGCTTCATCAGTAGCCACCAGCCCTAGGATGGTTTGGCTGGCAACTTGTCCAATGCTTTCCCCGGTAATAAGTGCATGGCAATGGTTTTGAACCGCAATTTTTTCACTTATTTTCATCATAAAACGTCTGGATAAAATGGTCATCTCATCTTCAGGACATTTCTCTGCAATTTGTTGTTGTATATTCAGAAGGTTGACAATTGAGATTTTAAATTTTCCGCTATACTGAGATACAATTTTTGCTAAATCCAATACCTTCTCTTTAGCACGTTCACTGGTATAAGGGTAAGAATGAAAATGAACCGCTTCAACTTCCATACCTCTTTTAGCCATCATCCATCCTGCAACGGGACTATCAATACCTCCGGACAACAGTAACAATCCTTTTCCATTTGTCCCAAGAGGCAATCCCCCATAACCGGATATTTTTTCACTATAGATATAAGAATTGTTTCTTCTGACATCGACATGGATAAAACAGTCCGGTTCATGAACATCTACTTGAAGTCCATTGATTTGTCTTAAAATATCGCCGCCGACTTGCCTGCATATTTCCGGAGATTTCATGTGAAACTGCTTAAATCCTCTTTTGGCACTTACTTTAAAAGTCTTTATATCTTTATGCCTCATGAGCTCTTCCATAAATTGTACTGCCGTATCTGAAATCTTCTGTATATCCGTTTCTGTTTCATATGCAATACTAACAGAAGCAATACCAAATACTTTTTTAATTTGAGCTATTACCGCTTCATCCGAATGTCTTTGATCTGCCTCAAGATAAAGAACGCCTTCCGAACGATATAAACTCAAAACATCAAAATCCCTTAGAGCAGTTTTAATTCTTTGCATTAACATTCGTTCAAAGTAAGGTTTATTTAATCCTTTTAAAGCAATTTCTCCGTACTTAATCAAAAATACTTTTTTCATATTTATCTCCTCACCATCTTCCTTATACTTTTCACATGCTTCTTTAATTTTTCCAAGACATAGTCCACTTCCTGAGTATCATTTTCAAATGAGAAGCTGAATCTCACTGCGCCTTCTATCTCCTCAGCTTTTAGTCCCGCTGCTTTAAGGACATGGCTTTGAGATTTCTTTTTTGATGAACAAGCCGATCCGGTAGATACATATATACCGTCTTGTTCCAGCATATGCAGCAAAATCTCAGCTTTTACGCCTAAAAAGCTGACATTCAATACATGGGGTGCGCATCGATCATCTTCATAGCTGTTTATTTTAATATCTGAAATTTCTTGCTTTAAGCCTTTCAGCAAATGTTTTTTACACTCATTTATTTTATTAACATGATCATTAGTAGAAAAAATAGATTCTACAGCTTTACCAAAACCAACAATACCAGGTACATTTTCTGTCCCCGAACGCATATTTCTTTCTTGTGACCCTCCCAACATTAAAGGCTGGATGGTTATACCATTTCGAATATATAAACCGCCAATACCTTTTGGTCCATGTAATTTATGAGCACTAACAGATAAAAAATCCACATTTATATCTTTAGGACATATGGGAACTTTTCCAAAAGCTTGTACAGCGTCTACATGAAAATACAAGTTATTAAAAAATTTTTTCTGCTTTCCAATTTTATCAATTGGCTGAATGGTTCCTAATTCATTGTTAACGGCCATTACACTTACTAAAATGGTATTCTCATCTAAAACATCATTGAATGCTTCTATATCTATAAGTCCTTTGTCATTGACTGAAACATAATGTACATCCATTCCATTTTGCTCTAACTTTTTACACACATTTAAAACAGCCGGATGCTCAATACAAGTGGTGATAATTTTATTGCCCTTTTTCTTTAAAGCATTGACTGCGCCAAATAAAGCAATATTATTGGATTCTGTTCCTCCTGAAGTAAAATACAACTCGTTCTCTTGAATATTTAACCATTGACATATAATTCTTCTGGCACTTTTAACGCCCTTTTCCGCTGTGATTCCCATTCTATGAAGAGATGAAGGATTACCATAATGATTTTGGTAATAGTCATTCATAACTTCCACAACCTCAAGGAGAGGTTTGGTTGTAGCACTGTTATCTAAATATACCTGCATTTTCAAACACCTCAATATTATTGTAAACAAAAACAAAAATAATAAATTATTTTCTAATTTTTTGTTTATCTTTTTTCAACCCAGATTATTCATGGAAACTACCTTTTGTTGTTTATATGAATAATCTGGATTCGTATAAATATTACCATACTATTTTAAAAAAGCTTCTACATTTTGTCAAAATTTTTATGAATATAACCATCTATTTAATCATTACTTACAAAAAAACAATTATTTCTATTGACAAAACATTCAATGCATATTATAATCCAATCAAAATAATACCTTAAATTCTATGATTGGAAAGAGTAGATGAATCATGAAGCTATAGCGAGTCGGAAATGGTGGAAGCCCGATGTGAATTGTTTATTGAATGGTTCCATGAGAAGCAGTGCAAAATCATTTGAGAGTATCACTGGCCGTTGGTCTTACGTTACAAAGACAGGATATCGAAATAGTATGATTCTATTTCCGTATCTGATAGAGTGAGATAGATTTTTCTATCTAAATTAGGTGGCAACACGGAATACAAGTATTTCGTCCTATATGGATGAAGTGCTTTTTTTATTTTATCCATAACTTATACCCTGCTCCCTAATTTATAGAAGGATTATCTGTCTAAACTGGGTGGTACCGCGGAATTCAAACATTTCGTCCCTTTTCTGGGATGAAGTGTTTTTTTATTTAAATGGTTTACAGGTATAAAAGAGGAGGAAAAAAATAATGTCTTATAAATATTTAAAGAAATTAAAAAAAGTCTTTAAATCTTCAAAGTTGTTGGTTCTCTCTGCTGAAATTTCGGGAGCAAATGAAACACCAACTTCATTATTTCAAAAACTATGTCATAACCGAAAAAGCTATCTCTTAGAAAGTGCAGAAACCGTTGATAAATTCGGACGTTATTCTTATATAGGCAGGCACCCTTTTTTAGAAGTGAAAGGCTCAGATAATCAAGTCTCTATTTATTGCAAAGATCAGACCGTTCATAAAACAGGTTCACCTTTAGACATCATAAAAGATGTGATTGATGATTATAAAATGCCATACTTTGAAGACTTGCCTGACTTCATTGGAGGTGCGGTTGGTTATATCGGCTATGACATCATTCGTAACTACGAAACATTAGGAGAGATCAATTTTGATGATATGAAAATGCCGGATATACATCTGTTGTTCATGGAAGAATTGTTCATCTACGACCATCTGGATAATAAAATTTTGGTTGTTCTCAATTTACCTGTTGTTGATAATATTGAAAGCACAGGATTTAAAGCAGAAAATCGACTCAAAAAAATAGAAGATGAAATCATGAGCCATTATAATCATTCACACCAAAGTGCCGAAAAGATATGTCAAAACACGATGCCTGCTATCAGTAATGAAACAAAGCCTGAATTTATGAAAAAAGTTTTAAAAGCTAAAGAATACATTGCTGCAGGAGATATTTTTCAAGTTGTCCTATCCCAACGGTTTCAGATTGAAACACAAGTTCATCCATTTGTAGTTTACAACACGCTTAGAAAAATAAATCCTTCACCTTACATGTTCTTTATTGACTTTGAGTCATACACTTTGGTTGGCTCTTCACCGGAAATGCTGATAAAAGTAAAAAACAATCTAATTGAAACCGTTCCTATTGCAGGTACACGACCTAGAGGCAAAACACCGGATGAAGATGCTCTACTGGCAAAAGAACTGCTGGAAGACGAAAAAGAACGAGCAGAACATCTAATGTTAGTAGATTTAGCCCGAAATGATGTGGGTAAAATATCTGAATTTGGGGCCGTTAAATTAACCAACTATATGGATATACAAAAATATTCTCATGTCATGCACATTGTTTCCAATGTTGTTGGTTATCTTAGAAAAGAGTATAACATGTTTGACGCTTTGGCAGCATGCCTGCCGGCCGGAACGGTTTCAGGTGCTCCTAAAATAAGAGCTATGCAGATCATTGATGAACTGGAAAATAATAAAAGAGGGGTATATGCAGGCGCTGTAGGATGTATCGGATTCAATGGAAATATGGATACTTGTATTGCCATTAGAACCATTGTTTTTAAAGATCAAATTGCTTCTATTCAAGCGGGTGCAGGTATTGTTGCTGACTCTGACCCTGAAAGTGAATACGTTGAAACGCTTAGAAAAGCAAAGGCATTGACTTATGCCATAAAAAAAACTGAGGAGGATTTAGCATGATTGTAATTATTGATAACTATGACTCTTTCACTTACAACCTTTATCAATATGTAGGTGAAATCAATTCCGATATACAGGTATTTAGAAATGATGAAATTTCCATTAAGCAACTTAAAAAGATGGATGTCTCTCACATCATTATATCTCCGGGACCTGGTACTCCAAAAGATACCGGCGTTTGCAAAGATATCATCAATGAATTCGGAAGCAAAATTCCAATTCTAGGCGTATGTCTTGGACATCAAACCATCGGTGAAAGTTATGGATGTGAAGTCATAAGAGCAAATGAACTTGTCCACGGTAAAACATCTATGATTTATCACGATGAAAGTGGTATTTTTAAGGATGTTGAGAATCCAATAAAAGTAACTCGATATCATTCATTAATCATTGACAAGAATTCTGATACGAATGATTTATTCTTTACAGCTAAAACCGACAATGGTGAAATTATGGCATTAATGCATAAAAAGCATCTCATATTCGGCGTGCAATTTCATCCTGAGTCTATTGCTACCAGTAGTGGCAAGCAAATATTGAGAAACTTTCTTAACTTACCAAGTCTGGGGGGAGTTCAATGCTAAAGTTTGCTATCCATAAGCTTATCAACAAAGAGAACTTAACAGAAGAAGAAATGATTCAAGCCATGAACGCTATCATGGAAGGCAATGCCCCATCTTCACAAATAGGAAGCTTTCTAACAGCACTTCGTATGAAGGGAGAAAACGTAGATGAGATTACCGGTGGTGCTAAGGTCATGCGAGAAAAAGCTTTAAAAGTAACAGTAGATAATGAATATGCCGTAGATCCCGTTGGTACAGGCGGTGATGGTGGAAATACATTTAATATATCCACCCTTGTATCCATTGTCACAGCAGCATCAGGCGTCAAGGTTGTCAAACATGGAAATCGCAGTGTTTCAAGCAAATGTGGCAGTGCTGACGTACTAGAAAGCCTGGGTGTCAATATCCAGCTCACACCGGTCCAAGTCAAAAAATGCGTAGACGAGATTGGTATCGGTTTTATGTTTGCACCTAGATTTCATGAAGCGATGAAAAATGTGATAAAACCTAGAAAAGAGCTGGGTTTTAGGACTATTTTCAACCTTCTGGGTCCTCTCACAAATCCGGCATTGGTAAAAAATCATGTGCTGGGTGTATATGATCCAAACCTAACTGAACTCATGGCAAATGTGTTAAAAAATCTCGGCTCAAGGAACGCATTGGTTGTACACGGATTAGACGGTTTAGATGAAATAACCATTACAACAGAGACTAAGGTGACTGAATTAAAAAACAACGAAATATTCACTTACTACATTCGCCCCAAAGATTTTAACTTTTCAATGGGTAAAATAGAAGATTTAGTGGGTGGTGCACCTGGTGACAATGCCAATATACTTTTGAGTATCTTAGAGGGAGAACAAGGTCCTAAAAGAGATATTACACTATTAAATGCCGGTGCAGCCATATATGTAAGCGGTCAAACCAATACATTGACTGAAGGCATTGAGAAAGCCAAGCAATCTATTGACCAAGGTCTTGCTTTGAAAAAGCTTACCCAGCTCATCACACTAAGTAAGGAGTTTATATCATGATTTTAGATGACATTATCGCCTATAAGAAGAAAAAAATATGGGATGAAAAGCAGTTGACTTCCATGAATAAAATTTACGCACAAATAGAAAATTGTAACGAAAGCAGAGATTTTAAAAAAGCTTTAGATAAAGAGGGCATTAGTATCATTGCAGAAATAAAGAAGGCCTCTCCTTCCAAAGGTATCATTAAAAAAGATTTTGATCCCATACTCATTGCAAAGGCTTATACCCAAAATCGTGCGGATATCATATCCGTACTGACGGAAGATCACTTTTTCGAAGGACATAATTACTTCTTAAAGTTAGTAAGAGATGTCACCTCTGCACCTCTATTAAGAAAAGATTTTATCATTGATCCTTATCAAGTCTATCAGTCCAAAGCGTTGGGTGCAGATGCCATCCTTCTTATTACTGCAGTATTATCTAAAAAAGAACTCATCCAACTAAAAGAGATTGCTGAAGGACTTCAACTTTCATGTTTAGTAGAAGTTCATGACCGCCCTCAGTTGGAAATGGCTTTGGAAGCTGATTCGGATATCATCGGCATCAATAACAGAGATTTAAAAACTTTTAAAACCTGCTTAACGCACACGGAAAATCTCGTAAAGCATATTCCAAAATCCAAATTAGTGGTTAGCGAAAGCGGCATCAATACCAGATCTGATATTCAGTATCTTCATGATTTAGGTGTTAAAGGTGTTTTAATTGGCGAAAGCTTAATGCGGTCAGATTCCATCGATAATAAGTTTAAGGAACTCAGGGGGGAATTGAATTGACAAAGGTTAAGATTTGCGGATTAAAATGTGAAAATGATATTGATTATGTCAATGAACTCATGCCGGACTATGTAGGGTTTGTTTTTGCAAAGAGTAAAAGACAAGTTGATAAATTCAAAGCCAAACAACTCATTGAAAAACTGGATAAAAAAATAAAAAAAGTTGGTGTGTTTTTAAACCGTCCCCTAAGTGAACTCAATGAGATCGCTGAATTTTGTGAACTTGACATTGTTCAGCTGCATGGAGATGAACCCGCAGAATACTGCAATCAAGTCAATCATAATGTTTGGAAAGCTTTTAGAATAAAAACTGCTGAAGACATGAAGCATATCCATCAGTATGATATCAAAGGCTGTTTACTGGATACCTATGTTAAAGATGCATACGGCGGTACAGGAGAAGTCTTTAATTGGGATGTAGCATCTCATATCAGTAAAGAAAACTTCGTCATACTGGCCGGCGGTCTAAAAGAAGACAACATAGAAAAAGCCATTCAAACTGTAAGACCACAGGTTGTTGATGTGAGCAGTGGTGTAGAAACAGATGGATATAAAGACTTTGAGAAAATGAAAAGATTTATAGAAAGGGTGAGAAAGCTCAATGATTAAAAATGAAATCCCTAAAAGATTTGGAAAATTTGGCGGACAGTTTGTTCCCGAAACTTTAATGAATGCATTAAATGAGTTAGAACAAGAATATATAAAAGCTAAAGAAGATAAAGAATTTATTCAATCTTACCGGTACTATGTTCAAGAATATTCGGGTCGGCCTACTCCACTATATTTTGCTGAAAATTTAACCAAAAATCTAGGCGGCGGAAAAATTTATCTTAAGAGAGAAGATTTGAATCATACGGGTGCTCATAAAATTAATAACGTCATTGGGCAGGTTTTACTAGCCAGAAAAATGAACAAAAAGCGCATTATTGCTGAAACAGGTGCCGGACAACACGGTGTAGCAACGGCAACCATATGTGCCATGTTTGGATTGAATTGTGAAATATATATGGGCTCAGAAGATATTGAACGACAATCTCTGAATGTATTTAAAATGAAAATGTTAGGTGCTAAAGTTAATCCTGTGACTTCCGGAACCGGTACTCTAAAAGATGCCACCAATGAAGCCATAAGAAATTGGGTGACTTATGTTGATAATACTTTCTATGTTATGGGTTCCGTAGTTGGTCCTCATC
The DNA here is from genome assembly GCA_028279945.1 of Clostridia bacterium. GTDB lineage: Bacteria > Bacillota > Clostridia > Peptostreptococcales > JAAYPU01 > JAKSCF01. The sequence goes on along the minus strand of JANQMT010000016.1, from coordinate 12,277 downwards.
CCTACCCTACCATGGTGAGAGATTTTCAGAGAATCATTGGCGACGAAGTCAAAGAGCAGATTCTAAAAAAAGAAAACAGATTACCCGATTATCTAGTTGCCTGTGTTGGCGGCGGCAGTAATGCCATGGGATTATTTTATCCTTTTATAGATGAAAAAAATATTCAAATTTATGGTGTAGAAGCCGCAGGACTGGGTGTAGATACGGACCAACATGCAGCAACCATTACCAGGGGTTCTATTGGTGTTATACATGGTATGATGACTTATTTGCTTCACGATCAGTACGGACAAATCCAGCCCGTTTATTCCATCTCTGCAGGTTTAGATTATCCGGGTATTGGTCCGGAGCATGCCTATTTTCACTCAACCGGAAAAGCAAAATATGTATCTATAACTGATGAAGAAGCCGTATCCGCCTTTAAATACTTAACCAAAACAGAAGGTATTATTCCTGCATTAGAAAGTGCACATGCCATCGCTTATTTGATGAAGCTGGCACCTAAAACCAACCTTGATGATATTATTGTTTTAAATTTATCAGGTAGAGGGGATAAAGATATTCATACTTTAACCAACTACGGAGGTGCGAAAAATGAGTAGAATCCAAACAACTTTCCAAAAATTAAAGGAAGAAAACAAAAAAGCGTTGATTACCTATATCACATGCGGTGATCCTAACCTAAATACAACCACTGAGCTGGTCTTATCCATGGAAAAATCAGGTGCAGATATTGTTGAACTTGGCATTCCTTATTCGGATCCATTAGCTGATGGTCCTGTGATTCAAAGGGCGTCTCAAAGGGCATTATCATCAGAAACTAATATTGATACCATATTAGAAACGGTCGCCCGGTTAAGAGAAAAAACAGATATTCCTTTAGCTTTTCTATTGTATTATAATTCAATGTTTGCTTATGGTATTGAAAAGTTTCTGAATCACTTTAAAGGACTTATAGATGGGTTGATCATTCCTGACTTACCCCTTGAGGAAAGAACCGAGTTAAAAGAACTTATGAACGACTATTCTATGGATTTAATCCCTTTAGTGGCACCTACCTCCAAAAATAGAATTCAACAGGTTGTACAAGATGCCAGCGGCTTTGTATACTGTGTTTCTTCCTTGGGTGTTACCGGCAAAAGAGCCGGCTTTGACCCTAACATTAAAGCGTTTATTGATGGCGTTAAAAAATATACTTCTACACCCCTTGCCATAGGATTTGGAATCTCCAATGAAGAAGATATAAAAAGTCTAAAACACCTTTCAGACGGCTTAATTGTCGGAAGTGCTATCATTCAAAGAATAGAAGACAATATTGAAAACGGTACCGTCATAGATGCAGTTTCTGATTTTACAAAACAATTAAAAAGCGCTTTATAAATTTACCTAAATCAATAAAAACCCAATTCTCACTACCGTGAAAATTGGGTTTTCATTGATTTTTATAAAATCTTATTTTGCATATTCAATTGCTCGAGTTTCTCTTATAACGTTGACTTTAATTTGTCCTGGGTACTCTAGTTCATCTTCTATTTTTTTACTTATATTTCTTGCAAGGAATACAATCTCCTCATCTGTTTGTTCTTCCGGTTTAACAATAATTCGAACTTCTCTTCCTGCTTGAATCGCAAATGACTTGTCAACACCTGAAGCTGAGTTTGCTATTTCCTCAAGTTTTTGTAGTCTCTTAATATAAGTTTCAAGTGTCTCTCGCCTAGCACCGGGTCTTGCCGCAGAAAGTGCATCTGCTGCAGCAATCAAAATAGCTTCTGAGTTTTTAGGCTCATAATCGCCATGATGTGACGCCATAGAATTAATAACATTTTCTGATTCTTTATATCGTCTCAAAAGTTCCATTCCAATGTCGACATGTGTCCCTTCAACTTCATGATCGACAGCTTTTCCGATATCATGCAATAAGCCTGCTCTTTTAGCTAACTTTATATCTAAGCCTAGCTCCGCAGCCATAATACCTGAAAGGTGCGCTACCTCTAATGAATGCTTTAATATATTTTGTCCATAGCTTGTTCTATACTTTAATCTTCCCAGAAGCTTAACGAGTTCTGGATGCAGGTTATGAATCCCCACCTCAAAGGTTGCTTGCTCGCCTTCTTCTTTAATGGTATTATTGACTTCTCTTTCTGCCTTCTCCACCATCTCTTCTATACGAGTTGGGTGGATTCGACCATCAACAATCAATTTCTCAAGAGCTATTCTTGCAATTTCACGTCTAATAGGATCAAATCCTGATAATATAACAGCTTCTGGAGTATCATCAATAATTAAATCAATGCCGGTTAGAGTTTCTATCGCTCTAATATTTCTTCCCTCTCTACCAATGATTCTTCCTTTCATTTCATCATTGGGAAGAGGAACTACTGAAACTGTGCTTTCCGCTACATGATCAGCAGCACATTTTTGTATAGAAGTTGTAATGATTTCTCTTGCTTTCTTATCCGATTCCTCTTTTGCTTTTTGCTCTACTTCTTTTATCAATACTGCAGCTTCATGTCTAACTTCTTTTTCTACAATATTGAGAAGTAAATCTTTTGCTTCATCTGTTGAATAACCGGAAATACGCTCCAATTCTTCAACTTGCTTTTTATGGAGACCATCTAACTCTTGTTCTTTTTTATATATCTGTGCTTCTTTTTTTGTGATATTATCTTCTTTTTTCTCTATATTATCAAGTTTTTTATCTATGTTCTCTTCTTTTTGAATCAATCTGCGCTCTTGTCTTTGCATTTCGTTTCTGCGATCTCTTATTTCTTTCTCGATTTCGCCACGAAGTTTATGAGCGTCTTCTTTTGCTTCAATGGTTATTTCTTTTTTGATAGTATCAGCTTTATTTTCAGCATCAAGTAAAATGTTTTTTGCCTTTTGTTCGGCACTACTTATTTTTCTTTCACCGATCACTTTTCTGAATATATATCCAATTAGAAAACCGATAAATATACTTATAATACCAGTAACTAAGTAGTTAATAATAAGACTACACCTCCTTTATTCTGTCTTTACATAAATATGACCGAGAACACTCGGTCATGATAAATGCATTTAAATGCATTATTATTGCATTGCATCAATGGACCAATATATTACAGATATATAGTATAATATTATAGTTTTTTTTGTAGACTGTCAAGAAAGCAAAACATCAAATAAACAATTGTGTATTTCAATTCCACTATGTTATAATTGAGATTAGAATATAATAAAAGCAGAGGCTTATTATGATAGATAAAAGTAAATTTAAAAACTTAGATGTATTTCTAATCTTATTGATATTTATTTTATTTTCAATAGGCATCATTTTTATTGGAAGTACATCTTACGATACATCGTTCCATATAACACGTGAAATCACCGTTCAATCGTTTGCCTTTGGCCTTGGAATTATTGCCATAGGCGTTATTTTGGTGTTTGATTATAATTTTTTTGAATCATTGGACAAAGTTTTATATGTCTTTTGTATTATATTACTTTTATCTGTTTATATACCTGGTGTAGGAAAGGTTCAATTCGGAGCAAGAAGTTGGATTGATTTAGGACCGCTGGATTTACAGCCTTCAGAAATTGTTAAAATTATTTTCATACTTGCTTTTGCCAAGTTTCTTTCTACAAGAAAAAAATCACTCACCACTTTTAAAGGCTTTTTTTTATCAGTCTTATACTGTGCACCAATTATTTTATTGATACTCATTGAACCGGATTTAGGCAATGCGGCCGTACTCATTTTTATTTCAGCAGGCATGATATTCGCAGCAGGAATAGATTATAAATTACTGATGAAAGTGATTGGGTTTATTGTCGTGTCTATACCGATTATGTACCGTCTTATGGCAGCCCATCAAAAAATAAGGATTGATGCTTATTTGAATCCGGAAGATTTAACCCTTCCGGGAAACTATCAAGTTTGGAACTCAAAAGTAGCAATAGGATCGGGTAACTTTCTTGGAAAAGGTCTTTGGAACGGAACACAAAAAAAATTAAAATTTCTACCGGTACAAGAATCAGATTTTATTTTTGCCGTACTGGTAGAAGAATTAGGTTTTGTAGGCGGAGCAGCCGTTATTATATTGTATTTACTTTTCTTATTTCGAATCACTTTAATAGCAAAAAAAGCCAAAGATACTTATGGCAGGCTTATTGTTGTCGGTATACTCAGTATGTTTGCATTTCAAATTTTCCAAAATATCGGTATGACGATGGGCGTCATGCCTGTAACGGGTATTACCTTACCATTTATTAGTTATGGAGGCAGCTCTATTCTTACCAATGTGATTGCTGTAGGCTTGGTATTAAATGTAGGCATGCGGCATCAAACCATTACCTTCTAGCTGCCATACTGAAGACAAAATACTTTGTATACAACTATTCTCCTGTTGCCTTATTAAACAAAGGAATTTGTTCTCCTGCAATTCTACTTGCCATTTCGGAGAACACTTTATTAAACGTTGAATCTATCTTTGACGCTATTGGAACACCGCAATTCATGGAAATGAACACATTATCGTCATTTGGTACTATCCCAATAATATCTGTTTTTAATGTATGAATAATCTGGTCAATGCCCGGTAAAATACCTTTGATAATTAAGTCGGATCTATTTTTATTAATGATTAACATCGTACGAGATATGCCTTTACTTTGAACATCTTTTAAAACCTTATCCGCATCTCTTATGGTTGCAATTTCAGGAGTAGTGACTAAAAGAACTGCATCTGCTCCGGCAATGGCATTTTGATATCCAATTTCAATACCCGGAGGCGCATCAATAATGACATAATCATATTTCTCCTTCAGCTTACCGCATAAGACTTTCATTTGGGTAGGGCTTATTGTATTTTTATCTCTCATTTGAGAAGACGACATCAAATAAAGCCCTTCAAATCTTTTATCTTTAATAAGCGCTTGCCGAATTCTACATACGCCTTCTAAAACATCTACCATGTCATATACAATTTTATTTTCCATTCCAAGTGCCACATCTAGGTTCCTTAGTCCAACATCCGTGTCCAAAACCACTACTTTCTTGCCTAAAAGGGCTAATGCCGTACCAAGATTGGCAGCTATGGTTGTCTTACCAACACCACCTTTTCCAGATACAATTGCTAATGCTTCTCCCACAAAAATCCCTCCAATATGTTCATCATTCGGTATAATGGTTTTCTAAGCTAAACTCACTATACTCATCATTCAAGCCTAAGTATTCTGCTATAACTTCTTTTGCTACGGGAGCCGCATAGCCACCATGCCCTCCCTGAAATATTAAAACTGCCACTGCTATTTCAGGCTCATCATATGGTGCAAAAGAAACAAACCATGCAAAATCTTCATAATCTGGTTTATAAGCATCTAGAGTCTTTTCCGTTACTCTTCCGCCGCTTAAGTTGATTACTGCTTTGCGTACAGCTCTTGTTTTACTATAATTTTCAGGATATTCAGCTAGTAGTCGATTCATCTCTTGTTCTACTTGCACAAAACTAATCCTTGGATTTATCCATTTCAGATACTTTTTGATGTATTCTACCTCATCTACCGGTTGAATTTTACCGGACCTTTCAGCAGTACCTGTTTTCCCTCCAATTTGTATATCAAAGCTGCCAAATACACCTCTTGCTGTTCCTCTTGACCCTGAAGCTACACGGTTCATACCGATTTTAATATATTCTAAATTTGAAGGGTAGTTCAAATCGATTTGATATCCTAATGTATCATCTTCAACCTCTTCATCTATAGAATCCTCAACCCCTTTAATTAAGGTGATTTCATTCTTATATCCACCATTAACTAAGGTGGCAGTATAGTTTGCCATTTGAAGGGGTGTATAGGCATGTTCCCCTTGTCCAATGGCAAGGTTCAACATGTCACCGGTTCCCCAACTTGCCATATTGAAATATGAATATTTGATCAAGTCAGCCAATTCATATATCTTCTCAGGTAATGTTCCAACGTCCTTTAATCTTTTTATAAGTTCATTTCTACTTGGATTCTCTTCAGCCCAACTTACAATGGTATTCATCTTTTCTTCAAATAGTGCTTCATCTGATACAATTTCTGTTCCAAAATAATAAGCGCCTCTAGATTTAAGTTTATTTTTTAAACTGGATTTTGTAACCGCTATTTTTTTCTCTTCACTAGGTACTCCCACATAAGCTTCAGGTATTTCTATTCCTGTTCTCTCTCCTAATCCAAACTTTGAAACCAAATCCATGACATCATTTATTGTCATATCAATAGGAATAGGCTTGGCCCTATAGTAATCATATGCGGACATAATATCATAAAAATAATAATTGCATGAAACTTCTATTGCGTCCATTAAGTTAACATACCCATGACTTGCTCTTCTGTTTTTCCATAAGTTACACCTAAAAAGTTTATCTCCTAAACGGATAACGCCTCCATCATAAAATCTGGTATTTGCGTCCAAACCGCTTTCCATAGCCGCCAGCCCTACCAGCATCTTTAAAGTTGAGCCAGGCTGCACTGCAGTCCTTGTAGCAATATTAAATAACGGAATAGGAGATAATGGATCTCTAGGATTTTTATCTTGCAAACTATTCCAATTTTTTTCTGATATTCCTAAAGCAAACAAGTTGGGATCAAAAGCTGGATAACTGACCATAGCCAATACATCACCACTTTTTACATCCAACGCAACCACTGCACCGGCATTAGCGTTTGGGAAGGACTCACGATAGTTATAATTACCGAACTTGCTTTGAAACTCGCCCCCAGCTTGAATCTCGTTTAATGCTTGGAGCAAAGCATCTTCTGCAACTTCCTGCAGTTTCGCATCTATGGTTAAATAAATATTCTTTCCTTTTTGAGGTGTGGATTCTTCAATGACTTTGATAAGCCTGCCTGAAGCATCTACTTCTACTTGGGTTACACCATCTATCCCTTTCAAAGAAGATTCACCGGCCTTTTCTATACCCTCTTTTCCTATAAAATCAGAAGCTAAATATCCTAACTCTTTAACATATTTTTCTTTTTCACTTTCGGATATTTTCCCTAAATATCCTAAGACGTGTGCTGCCAAGCTTCCATAAGGATAATATCGAATGGGTTCAACCACTACTTCAATACCCGGTAAATCTCTTCTTTTCTCTTCCAAAGTTATAGTGGTTTGCTCTGAAACACCTACCGCTAACTTAACCGGATTAAATTTTCTATAGCCTTGAGAGACAAGCTCATTACGAATAACCATAATTTTTCTTGCTTCACTATCATTATATGCATCTTCCAGTTCAAATTTCTCTCTAAATTTATAAAATGTTTCTTCAGCACTTAAATCTAACTCCAAATCGTATTTTCCCAAGAAAATATCTTTTTCTAAATCCTGCAAATATTTCATATGTTTGACGGAAATCGGAGGAAAAACGCCGTGTTGGTTTTGAAGTTCTATCTGTGCATCATATTTATCAACATCCTCACCGATACCGTATCTATTTTTCAATTCAATAAATGCTTCCTCTGCAGAGTATTCCATATTCAAGTCTTGTGATAATAACCATTTCTCTATACTTTTTTGATAAGTATAGTAAAACTCACCATTCTCTATATGAATAGGAAAATTATCTACATATTCGTCGCCGTTATTTTCCAGTATGCTCAATAAATCAATAGCGATATCATTGATTTTTTCATCGATCAAATTATTTCTAACGATTTGTACTACAAAACTGGGTTTATTCCCAGCCAAGACACGACCATATCTGTCTCTGATTTCTCCTCTGGGAGCAGAAGTATAAATCTGCCTGACTCTTATATTATCTGATTCATCTCTCCACTCTTGCCCTTGTACAATGGTAAGAGAAAAAAGTCTGATGACTAAAACACTCATCAAAAAAATAATGAACATCATTATTTGATTGTTTCTGTCTTTTAACCAATTGTTCATTTTTATCTTCCTATCTTATTTATATTTGTAAGTATATAATTTATTAAACAAAATTTTATAAATAATAACACCCACAAGGATATCATAAAATATTTCAATAACATATACATTTGTTAATATATACATAAAACTGATATTCATATCAAAAAGTCTCATCAGAAGCCAATAGGCAAAGTGATAATACGTAACGCTTATAGCAGTTATCAAAATAGATGAGAATACAGTGTCTTTATAGATGTATCCTTTTATATCATTAACCACTATACCGATAGTAAAATAAATAAAAGCCGCTACCCCTATAATTTCTCCAAAAAAAATATCTTGAAGCAATCCAAAAACAATACCATATATAATACCATACCGTTCTTTGCAAAGAAAAGAAACAATTATAACCAAAACCAAAGTTGTATTGGGAATGACATTCATTATTTCAAAAAACCGGAATACAGTGGTCTGCAAAATAAAATTAATAAAAAAAACACCAAAAAATATCAGGTAATTCATAAAACATCGTTTACCTTTCTTTAACCTACATTATTCAAAATTTTTTTAGTTTATGAATAATATGGGTTTAATATTTGATGACCAATACTTTGTCAATATTTTTAAAGTATACGTAAGGTTTTACCTTTACTGTTTTTAACAATTTATTTTCGTCTTTTATCACTTCTTCAACCGTACCAATAGGTATACCTTCCGGAAAAATTCCCAGCCCTGATGTAATAATCTCATCGCCGGTTAAAACATCTGCATTGGGATCCATAAGATAGCCATGTAAGCTGCCTTGGCCGTCTCCATCTACAACACCAATATATTTTGTATCACGGGTTATTCTAAAACTGACAGAATGACTGTCATCTACTATTGCAACAATCTTTGACCAATTATTACCAACTTCAAACACTCTTCCAATTAATCCATCGCCATTTAATGCAATGCAATTTGGGGTTAAGCCATCATCTTCACCTATATTGATGGTAAACGTATTAAACCAATTGGTACCGTCTTTTGCTATGACATTGCCTGTAATAAATGTAACATCTTGGTTAACATTAGCGTAATTTAATGCAGCTTCAAGTTGTTTCAACTCTTCTAATTCATTTCTTTTAAGCTGCAAGTTGATAATCTCATTTTTTAATATAGAAATTTCTTCTTTCAACTTTTCATTCTCTGTTATGACTGCCTTAAATCTAAATATGCCTGATATTCCTTTGTTTAAGCCATTTCCAGCTTTAACAAAAGGTTCTTGAAATAATGTGATAATATTCCCTATTTTCTTTTCCGGATCAGTTGTACTGTAATCATTCAAGTACGAAACAGACATAACAATAATAAGAAGGATAGTAACCATTGTTACTATCATTAACTTCTTATGTCTACTTATCCACCTCATAGCCAACACCACTTCTTAATATTTTCTCACTTGTGTACCCATTTTTTTTATTCGTTCTATGTGCTCAACACTGATTCCTGTTCCTAAAGCAACGCATTCCAATGGATCCTCTGCAATAATGACCTTTATTCCGGTTTCTTCATAGATGAGCTTGTCTAAACCTGTCAGTAAAGCCCCTCCGCCTGCCAGCACAATACCACTTTCAATAATATCTGCTGAAAGTTCAGGCGGCGCATTTTCAAGGGTATTTCTTACACCATTAACAATGGCTTGTACAGGTTCTTCTAAGGAATGCATAATTTCAGTTGATGTAAAACTAACCGTCCTTGGTAATCCCGAAACCACGTCACGACCTCTTATCTCCATGCTTTTGATGTCCTCTTTTTCTGTATCTACGGGGAAAGCACATCCAATTTTCATTTTAATGTCTTCAGCAGTTCTTTCTCCAATTAACATGTTAAAATTTCGTTTGACATAGTGAATAATGGCCTCATCCATTTTATCTCCGCCGACTCTTAAAGAAACACTGTTTACAATGCCTCCTAAAGAAATAACAGCTATATCCGTAGTTCCACCACCAATGTCTACAATCATACTCCCTCTTGGCTCTTCTACGGGCAGCCCCGCTCCAATAGCTGCAGCCATTGGCTCCTCCAGTAAAAAAACTTCTTTTGCTCCAGCCTTATATGTAGCTTCTTCAAAAGCACGCCTTTCAACATCTGTAACACCTGATGGCACACCAACAATTACTCTTGGTCTTATGAGAAAAGACGTCGTAGTGGTGGCACCGATTAAATGCTTCAGCATGGTTTGTGTAATATCAAAATCAGCAATAACCCCATCTTTGAGAGGTCTGATAGCTTTAATATTTCCAGGTGTCCTTCCAATCATCATTTTGGCTTCATTACCAACTGCAAGGATTTGTCCGCTATTTTCATCTATCGCTACGACAGACGGCTCTCTTACCGTGACGCCTTGTCCTTTAACAAAAACCAATGTATTTGCGGTTCCTAAGTCTACACCAATATCTTTATTCATAAAATTAAAGAATCCCATTTTTGCTCCTTTCAGCTTTAACCCAGATTATTCATGGAAACTACTAAAAAGGTAGTTTATCGTGAATAATATGGATATAGTACTATATCATAGAACTTTCTCTTAAACTAAAATATTCACCATCCCCAATAATTAAGTGGTCCAATACTTCAATCCCTAAAATCCTGCCGGCTTCTACTAATCTTTTTGTTGTCTCAACATCTTCTGAACTAGGGTTTGGATTGCCACTTGGATGGTTATGTACCAAAATAACTGATGAGGCACTCTTTCTAACAGCATTTGTAAATACTTCTCTTGGATGTACAATAGCACTGTTTAAATTGCCTACCGACACCTCATCTATCATTATGATTTCGTTTTTTGTATTTAGTAAAAGCACTTTAAAAAATTCCTTTTTAAAGTATCGCATCTTTTCAATAAATAAGTATGCAACTTCTCTAGGTGATGAAACATTTATTTTCCTTTGTTTTGGCTTTGTTGCAATTCGTTTGCCCAATTCTATGGCAGCAAGTATTTGGCATGCTTTTGCTACACCAATGCCTCTTACCTGACTCAACTCTTCTATGGTGCTGTCTGCTAAATAGCATATACCTTCTGAATCAAGAGAGAGTAATTTACTGGAAACTTCTATAGCCGACATTTCTTTCGTACCACTTCTAAGCAATATTGCCAGAAGCTCAGAATTTGATAACACATCTACCCCATATTGAACCAATTTTTCTCTTGGCCGTTCATCAATAGGTAATTCCTTTATGCTTGTACTATAAGTCAAACACATTATTTGTTCTCCCCTTTACCCCTTAGCCGGTATCCTGTAAGAATACAACTATTCCTAATCTCTAATCATTTATAGTGAAATATTGATCTAACACAAGCTTAACTTTATGAATGGGAAGGCCCATGACATTATAATAATCCCCATCAATCTTTTCTATTAATTCTACCCCTTTTCCTTGAATTGCATACGCCCCTGCTTTATCCCAAACTTCATCTGTATCAATATATGTATGGATATCCTTATCACTTAGAGATTTAAAAAAAACTTGTGTTGTATCATAAAAAACAACTTTATCATAGGTCCCTACTCGGATGACGGCTACACCTGTTATAACTTCATGCCGGCCATCACTTAATTTTCTAAGCATGTTAAATGCATTTTCCCTATCGGTTGGTTTACCCAGCACTTCATTTTTATATACAATAGTGTCTGCAGCAATAATAATACCATTTGTACATTTGGTTTCTACATTTAATGCTTTTCTTAGAGCTAACATCATGGGAATTTGCTCTTTTGTACAATCCTGTGAAAAGTTTTCTTCTACATCAGATACAATCGTATCAAACTCAATATTATATTTTTCTAATATCTCCTTCCTCCTTGGGGAGGCAGAAGCTAATATTATTTTCTCCAAGAATCATCACCTAATATTTCTATATATTATGAGCACGATCAAAAGACCAATTACGGTTGCCAAGTTAATAGTAAATTCAAATCCTAATGTCAACTGAATAAAAATCAAATCAAGCGTAAAAGGGTCAAAGCCAATGGTTTTGCTGTGAGAGAATAAATTGATGGTGCCTTTTAAAAGATCTCCAAGAAAACTTCCTACAACTAATCCTACCAATAAGAAAATAATCAAAACCAAAACATTTGTATTTCTCCTCACGATATTCCACCCTCCTATATTGCTTATGTCGAATTATGCATTCTTATCATTTAGTTTAACATTTCAAACCTTTATTTACAAGCTATATAAATGATTCGAAATAATCATTTTTTATACATATAGGAAATAATATACTATTAAAATTCTTGAAAATATCTGTCTTTTTATATTATAAAATTCAACAAATTTTTATTTAAATCTACACAAACACTTTATTCCATTATAAAACAATTATTTCATCTTTTTCAAAAA
>JANQMT010000015.1:0-65330 GCA_028279945.1 Clostridia bacterium | reverse complement strand
GGGATAATGGACAATATTAATGCTTGTGTGGAAATATTTTTCACATTGAGCCTTTGCTGCTTCCACTACTTCCGGGTGAGAATAACCGATGTTGAGTACGCCGATTCCACCTACCCAATCCATAAATATATTGCCGTCCAGGTCTTCAAACATAGCCCCTTCACCCTGCTTAATCACGCAAGGTGCATTACATCCAACTCCAGTTGGTACAGCGTTTTGTCTTCTGTCAATGACTTCCTTGGATTTTGGCCCGGGAAGTTGTGTCGTTACTTTAGGAAGTGCTTTTCCTAGCATTCCGATTCCTCCTTCTCTTTATTTTTGTAAAGGTTTTCAATTCATTTATATCGTCAAATATATGCAATTATTATGCCTATTTTAATATACCGCTTGGCCTATATGCCTAATTATAAAGGATATAGTATTTTATGAAAACATTTTTGGTATATTTATTCCAATTGTTTTATCCTTTCATAACCAAACACATTATTTCAATATGTTCTTCTACCGGTAAATAAATAAAGCTAATTTTCAGATAATACTATTTCATATTCAAGAATTCTTGTCTTACAAATGATATTTTAAATGTGAGATTGGGGTTTATCATTTCCCAATTCATTGATAATTTTTTTAATATTCATACTATTGACAAAAAAATTTAAGGTTATTATGATTTAAACTCGGCTGTTCCAGCAAAATTTTGCACCAAATTCAATTTTTTTAGAGAGAATGGTACATTATTTGCAATTGAATCAATAGAGTCTTATAACAAATGGAAAATATAGTTAAAGGAGGGCAGATATTTTATTTAAAATTCATATCTATTTTTGAGGAGGTTAACTATGTCAACTTTAGAAGCCAACAAAGAAGACTTTAAACAACACGCAATTTTTTTTGGTATTGTTGCATTAATTTTCGTTATTGTTATTTTGGTTTTCCCGGCCGACCCTGCCGATTTCGGTGCTTTAACAATGATACCAGCAGCTTTTTTGTTGGGATATGTATTCTATACCAAAAGAATACTTGAAGCACTTTTTGTTTCATCTATTTTAGGTTATGTGGCAGTATACAAATTAGACTTCATTTTCCCATTTAATGATATGTTGCTGGAAACCATGATGGATGGTGACGTTGCTTGGTTATTCATCGTCTGTGGTTTAATGGGCAGTATTATTGCCCTAATCGAAAAATCCGGTGGTGCATTCGCTTTTGGTGAGTGGGTTGCTAAAAGAGCAAAAACTAAGAAAAGTGCTCTTATTTGGACTTGGATTCTCGGATGTGTTATTTTTATTGATGACTATCTTAATTCTCTAACCGTTGGATCTTGTATGGCACCGGTAACCGACCGTTATAAAGTATCCAGAGAATTTCTTTCATATATCACGGACTCTACGGCAGCTCCAGTTTGTGTATTACTTCCGGTATCTACTTGGGCAGCTTTTATCGGAAGTTTACTTGAGCAAAATGGACTAGCTGCTGACGGCGAAGGCCTTGGATGGTTCATTCGTTCTATTCCATTCAATTTCTATGGTTGGGTTGCAGCTCTTATTGTTCCATTGGTTGTCATTGGTATTATTCCTATATTGGGCCCAATGAAGGCAGCAGAAAAAAGAGCTCAAGAAACCGGCGTATTAGCACCTGAAGGTTCTGAGAAAATTGACATCAGGGGTGGTAAAGAAATAGAATCACATGAAAACGCTAACGTTTGGAACTTCTTTTTACCTATTATATTCATGGTAGCAGCGTCTATTTATCTGGGCGGCGGTATAATGAGCCTTGACTTACAGATGGGTGTTTTAGCTACTGTCGTATTTATGTTTATTCTTTATATCCCACAAAAACTTATTGATCCTGAAGAATTTGCCGATGCTGTAATGGACGGCATCAAAAACATGTTGATGCCATTGATAATGGTTGTCCTTGCGTATTCCTTCGGAAGTGCTTCAGCGGAAGTAGGCTTTATTCAATACGTTATTGATTTGGCTATGGCAAATGTATCCCCACAAATGCTCCCATTTACAGTATTCTTAGTCTTTGGTATCACTGAGTTTATCATGGGCCTTAGCTGGGGAATGTACATCGTTGCAATTCCTATCGTATTACCGCTGGCGGCTGCAATGGATGTTAATCCTGCCATCGTTATTGGTGCTGTTACTTCTGCAGGTGTATTTGGTAGTCATATCTGTTTCTACTCAGACGCAACTATTTTAACTTCCGCAGCTTGTGGTTGTAACAACTTTAAACATGCCTTAACTCAAGCACCCTTCGGATTGATTGCTGCGGCTATTGCAGGCATTGGATTCTTGATTACAGGTTTTGTAATGTAATATCATTTAAAATCATAAAGACCGGATTTGAAGTAATCATCCGGTCTTTTTATTTTGGAGGAACGGCACCGAAATCATCCCCTACAATGACTATTCCCTGTCCTCTAGTAATATTCTACCACCACATCTTTCCCTAAAGATTTTAAATGTTTTATGATTTCATCAACCAGTTTTAGCTTTATTCCTAAATCCAGAGGAAACTCAGGATTTTGATGGGCAGGGTTCATCGCTCTTCCTACGAAAAAATGTATACTCGTACTCTCTTCTAAAAGTATTTTGCTTAATTTTGAAACACCATCTTTTCCCTCTAAGTTTAAGTTATCCTCCAGCTCGTTGTAATGCGACATGTATCTTCGAATACATTCCAACGTTTTCCCTAAAGTCAATACACCTTCTGTTGTCAAGTCAACGCCTTCTAAATTGGCTATAGGGGGTATTGAAGGATGAATATAATCAAAATTTGTCTCCATTTTTTTACCGGTTACTCTACTCACTATTTGAGAAGTCGTCCCACCACACACTACCTTTTTACCTTCTTCTTTTATGAATTTGTTCACTATAATAGTGTCTTTGTCTTTGTCCACCGGAGGTCCAACCATAACATTAACGATTTCAGGTGTCCTGATCTTTACGGTTACAACCGTTGTATCGTCCCCCGGTTTTCTCATGTATAAATCGTTGCATACGGAAAGCATATGCTTGGAAACACTGTGAGCAGATAAGTCCGGTTTATACATGGTTTCCAAGTATTCAGCAACATGTTCCCATTCCCATCCCAGGTTAAGAACACCTCCAACACCGGCATGAATGACGCCATCACTGACCATCATGAATACATCGTCGTGAGTCACCTTCAATCTGCTCTCCAATAGTCGTCTACCATTTATTTTTCTTTCAGTAGTCTTTATGTCTACTAATTCACCATTTCTTAATCGGACCACTAAAGGATTATCAAATTGCACCAAATAGGCTTCTTGGTTTTTAAAAATTTGAAGTATTGAAAATGTGCAATAAGCCAGTTCTCTTACTTTACATACCGGGAGAGTATTAGCAATGGTTTCAACCGCTTCATCAATGGTTGCGCCATGCAATAACATGGTCCCAATAATCTTGCTGGTTAGAGTGGATAATATACTGGCCTTTACACCGCTGCCTAGTCCATCTGCTAAAACAACAATTACAGAATCATCATTTCTAACAATATCTACTTTATCACCACAAAGTTCTTCTCCATATTTGTTAATCGCTGAGTAGCTCGCATCTACAAACAAATTCATTTTATATCCTCACCCATATCTTCTAACATAGAGTGTTTGAGTTTTGTTAAAGCAACTTTAGTTTCTGCCGTTGTTTCACCTAAAAGACTGGCGATTTCTTGCGCTACTCTCATTTGCTTGTTGATAACATTTTGAGCGATTTCTACGGTATCCGATCGAACTTTGTATATATTCTGTTTTTGCTTCTCTTGGTTGGTTATATCCCTTATGAGAAGAATAATCATATTATGTTCTTGCTCCAATAAAATGGATTGCATCACGGTTATGCCATAAGCCTCATAATAGACTTTTTTATCCATAATATTTCTTCCGCTTTTTTTAACATATTCAAAATCAGTACAATCTAATATGTCATAGATACTTTTTCCTTGGACCAAACCCGCTTCAATCCCAAATAATTTTTCAGCTGCCGAATTGAACTCTTGAATATACAGCTCTTGATTTAATGCGAGTATGGCATTAGGTGTAGAACTAATGATAATATTGGATATGGACTCTGCTCTTTCCCGCATATACGGTAAACACATATGCAAATCAGCCTTATGGTTGTAAACCGCAATCGCTTTTTCTCTGCAAGTAAAATAACCGCATGCACCGCAGTTGAGTTCTTGCTGTTCATTAAACTTTCCGATTTTTTTCAGTATACCTCTAATGGTTTCTTCATTAGGCACATGGCTGACTTTGGATTTATTCATAAATTTCTTTAAAAGAGACATGTCTGTTTTTATACCGGAAGGATTTGAGTTCTTATTATTCTCCAATCCTTTTAAGGCATACTCCGATAATAAGTCATTGGACTCCAGAAAATAACGTGTTTTACTTTTTATTCCCGGACCGCCAAGGCACCCCCCAATACAGCTGTTCATTTCAATAAAGTAATGATTAATGTTGCCATTTTTTATAGATTCAAGGGTATCAATACATCTATTTAATCCATCTATACTGATATATTTGTACGAATTTCCTTTTTCGGGGCTTAAAGTTTTGATAATCCCTCCCGGTGCAGGATAAAATCTTGCAGCAGGATTGGACATGTTGGTTATTTCATTAATATTCAAAGTATCACTTTCAATTTCTTCATCCTTCATCCAAAAACTCAATTCTTCAAATGTAATAACCGCATCTACTACCCCATCATTTTGCAAGTCATTACATTCCGTTTTCTTAGAAATGCAAGGTCCTATGAACACTACTTTTGTATTGGCGCCATGGGATTTTTTAATCATTTTTGCATGAACGATCATGGGCGATACGACAGGCGCTAATTGCTCCAGAATTTCAGGGTAATATTTTTCAATCAAAGCAGTTACCGTTGGACAACAGGAAGAAATAATATTTTTCATTTCATTTCGGGTTATGAGTTTATCATATTCTTTTGAAACTTCTACAGCGCCTAAAGTCGTTTCTTCAATTACACTAAAACCCAATTGCTTTAAGCTCTTAAATAATGAAGTTGTAGTCGTCTGGTCAAAAGCAGCTATAAATGACGGCGCTAAACTCACATACACGTTTTCTTTTTGCTTGATATATGCCTTTACCTTATCCAAATCACTTTTTATACTTTTGGCATTTTGCGGACAGACCGAAAGGCAATTACCGCATAAAACACAATCTTCGTCAATAATCTTTGCTTGCTCATCTTTAAATGCAATAGATTTAATAGGGCAGCTACGAATGCATTTATAGCAGTTTTTGCAGTTCGCTTCTTTTAGTTGTATCACACTCATTTTTGCAACCTCTCCATTACATATTTTTTAAAATTTTCTTCAACATTAGAAGGATTCAGATTTTCGATTAACCGGTCTTCTACTTTAGCACATACACCTTTGGTACATTCGCCCAAGCAAAAAGACGCTTTTAGCTCCACCTTGTCTTCTATCTGATACTTTTTAATCATCTCTTGAAAAGCCTTAATAATATAATAAGAACCTTTTAAATGACACGAGCTTCCTACACAAATATATACCGATATCATTCAATCCCTCCTTCTCTATTTGTTAATATTTTAACAATTTAATTATAATTCTTTATTACTTTATTGTCAATTTTTCTTTCCAGAAGCATCTTATTTTCTAATATTTCCAAAAGTTACTCCATTTATCAGCATGATTAATCATGCTGAAAATGACTATATTTGTTAATTTTATAACAATTCACTGTTTCAACTTTATAAAACCAAAAAAAATCACCCTCTTGGGGTGATTCATTTCTACATTTTCATTTTAAATCAGCTTAATTCTAATTCGGAAAGCTTTCTATAAAGCGTTGCTCGGCTCACACCTAAATCATCTGCTATTTTAAGCTTAGCTTTTTGTGTATTACCGTACTCTTTAAGCTTTTTCATTAATATCTCTCTTTCAAACAAACGTACTTGCTCGTTTAAAGGAAGACCGTTATCTATTATAGTTGTAGTAGAATGGTCGTGACGAGTTAATCTAAGAGGCACTGCATCAAGGCCAATCTTATTGCCAAAAGTCATGTTCACACCATATTCTACTGCATTTTCCAATTCTCGTACATTTCCATTCCATTCATAGTTTAAATATATTTTCTTAACTTCATCAGAGAAGTCCGTAATATCTTTGTTCATGAAAATATTATATTTTTTAAGAAAGTGCTGCATCAGTAAGAGGATGTCATCTTTTCGTTCTCTTAACGGAGGTATCATTAGAGGAATAACACTCAATCTATAGTATAAATCTTCCCTAAATTTACCTTCTGTTATCATCTCTTCCAGGTCTCTATTGGTTGCGGCAACCACTCTTACATCCACCATAACGGTACGGTTTCCGCCTACCCTTTCAAACCTCATGTTCTGCAATACATGAAGCAGTTTTACTTGCAAATGAATGGGCATGTCGCCTATCTCATCTAAAAAGATGGTGCCACCATTAGCTAATTCAAATTTCCCTATTTTTCCTTTTTCGTTAGCACCGGTAAATGCGCCCTTTTCATAGCCGAAAAGTTCACTCTCTAATAAATTCTCAGGAATGGCGCCACAATTAACCGTTACAAACGGCGCCTTAGCTCTTGAACTGGCATAGTGAACGGCTTTCGCAAACATTTCTTTACCTGTTCCGCTTTCTCCCGTAATCAGCACAGTAGAGCTTCCTCTGGAAATCAATAGTGCTTGATTTTTGATTTTACGTATTTCTTCACTTTCCCCAATGATATCGTCAAAGGTGTATTTTAATGTTCTTTGACTCATGTTATAGACCAATTTCTGCGCTTCTTCAATGTCTCTAAATGAAATAACAGCCCCGGATATCTGGGTAATGTTAATAATAGGTTTCACGGTTACAATAAAATGAAATTTGCCCTTTGAAGTACTGTAGATTTCTTCATTTTCTGTATAGCCTTTTCCTGTTTTCAGTACATCCAGTGCCGTTGCACCCGGCATAAAAACACTTATATGTTTTTTAAGTATTTCATCTCTCGGCGTTTTCAATAATGTTTCGGCTGCTGAATTGCAATGATTGATATACCCCTGCTTGTCCAGCCCTACAATACTTTCATGGACGGTTTCAAGTATGGTATCAATTTCTTCTTTTGATATTTTGAGTTGATCGTACATTTCATTTTGTACGGCTTTAACAGCCAAAAAGTCGGCCATTTTTTCAACAAAGGAAATCATACTTTTCTTTTTATTAACCAAAAATTTTTTTTGTTTCTCATCAAAAGCTATGAGACCGATAATTCCAATAACTACGTTATTGATTTTTATGGGTGTACAGACTTCTGCCAGTTCAGTGATCTCACCTTGTACACTGGAAGTTCCGTAATTTTCATCCGTCAGAGCATCTTCAACAAATTCTGTAACACCGCTTCTCATAACACGGGCATACAAAAAATTACCGTTCAGCTTTCCAAACTCTTCTTTTGCTCCAATTCTTCTACTGTATGCTCCTGTTCCTCCAATAATGGTTAGATCTTTGTCCACAATCTCTATTTCCACCCCTACAGCTAGTGCAATAGCTTCAGCCACTTGTTGAACGGACTCAGATATTTGAGCAAGTCTTGACATAATAACCCTCCTAATATTTTCAGGACACATAGCTGGTACGCTGTATAGGAACACAGCTAATTTTGTCAGATTATGTCTTAAAACATGGAATTATTCTTATTATATCAAATATTTCGTGATATTGAAACAGCTATTCTCATTTAATAGACTTTTGATCCAATTTTTTGACTATTCTATACCTTTAATTTCCTGCTGCCCGGTTTTACCAATTCTATGCCTTCTTTACATATGGGGCAGCTTTCTGAATCATAAGTCGCTATGTCAAGTTTAATAGCTGCATAGACAGGAAAATCCAATTCTTGATCTTGACTTCTTCTATCCACCATACATGCTGCAGCCATCACTTTTCCACCTAGGGATTCGATGATTTTCTTTGCCTCCAATGTTGATTTACCTGTGGTAACCACATCTTCAGCAATGAGTACATTGGCTCCTTTTGGAATTTCAAAGCCTCTTCTAAGCTTCATCTCACGATCTACTCTTTCCGTAAAGATGGCTTCTTTTTTCATTTGTCTTCCCATTTCATAAGCAACTATGACCCCGCCCATTGCAGGACCTACAATGATATCAATATCTAAATCCTTAATTTGTTCTATAACATAACCTATTATTTCTTCGGCATATTCAGGATGCCTTAACACCTTAGCACATTGTACATATCCATTACTATGTTTCCCCGAAGTCAATAAAAAATGCCCTTCCAAAAATGCATCAGACCCTTTTAATATTTCTACAATTCTCTCTCTACTCATAGTTACCCTCCTTGTAATTAGTAATTTATATTCAGGCTGTTGAAAAATCTTGGGCAATTGAATACAGGTGTATGAGTATTTGTTTCTTGTGTTAATTTGGTTAGAAAATTTAGATGGCAGATAAGCTATAAAAGTCGTGCACAGACAGGACGTCTGTGAGCAAACTTAAGCCATGGACGGCGGTTGTTTGCGGTTAGACTTTTATAGATTATATGACATCAAATTTTCTCCAAATTAATGCATAAACAAATACTCATAGGCCTGTATTCAATTTTCAACAACATTAGGATTTTCAATCTATTAATTATTCATTATTAATTAGTCAAATATTCATCTACAGCTATAACCGTATGCTCTTTTTGATCTGTCTGTTGATTGATTAAGTTGATGACAGTTTCCCCTTTATCAAGGGATGTAATGATTTCTACGCCGGATTCAATGGCAGTTCTTCTTATTAAAAAGCCATCTCTTTTAGAATCATTTCCTTTTGTAGGGGTATTAAAAGTTATATCCACCGTGCCACTTCGTATCACATCTAAAATATTGGGAACCCCTTCGCGTATCTTATTGACGGTTGTAGCTTCTACACCCAGCTCTTTTAAATAGTTTGCCGTATTTGCCGTAGCCACGAATTTGTACCCCAGATTTTTCATCTTTTCAATAGCGGGTAAAAATCTTTCTTTGTCTTTTGGCTTTAAAGTGACTAAAATGGTTCGCTGCCTGGTAGAAAGATCCATGCCTGCAGCCGTCAACCCTTTATAAAGCGCATCTTCATAGTTTTGTGCTACTCCTAAAACTTCTCCTGTTGAACGCATTTCAGGTCCTAAGCTCACTTCTACATTGGGTAACTTCTCCGTAGAAAACACCGGAACTTTTACAGAGACGATATTCGGTTCTTTATATATCCCGGTTCCATAAGACATATCCTTAAGCTTTTCTCCCAGCATACATTTCACTGCAAGATCTACAACAGGTACACCGGAAACCTTGCTGATATAAGGAACTGTTCGACTGGATCTAGGATTTACTTCAATAATATACAGTTCATCTTCATGGGCAATGAACTGTATATTAATCATACCGGATACATTTAAGGCCTTAGCAACATGTTCTGTATACTCCAGAACTTTATCTTTCATTTTCTCCGATATATTTTGAGGAGGATATATGCTAATGCTGTCTCCGGAGTGGACACCTGCTTTTTCTAAATGTTCCATGATTCCCGGAATGAGAACCGACTCACCATCAAATATAGCGTCAACTTCTATCTCCATCCCCTCTAAATATTTATCAATTAAAATGGGATTCTTGCTGTTGTTTTTACATGCATTGAGCAGGTAATACTCCAGCTCTTTGTTTTCCCAGCATATTTCCATACCTTGCCCGCCCAGTACATAGGAAGGGCGAACCAATACAGGGTATCCTAATCTTTCTGCTTCATCCAAGCCTTCTTCAAGGCTGAATATACCTTTCCCTTTAGGTCTTTTGATATTGAGTTCTTCTAATATGTTATCAAACCGTTTTCGATCTTCTGCAATATCTATACTGTCCGGGGATGTTCCCAAGACAGGAACATTCATCTCTTCAAAGAACCTTGCCAATTTTACTGCGGTTTGTCCACCAAATTGCAAGATGACGCCAAGGGGTTTTTCCTTTTCTATGATGTTTAAGGTGTCTTCCTCTGTCAATGGTTCAAAGTATAGTTTATCCGATGTATCGAAATCGGTACTGACCGTTTCTGGATTATTATTAATAATAATGGTTTCAATGCCCATCTTCTCTAAAGATTTTATACATCTAACACTACAGTAGTCAAACTCAATGCCTTGCCCTATTCGTATAGGTCCCGATCCAATAACAATAACCTTCTTTTTATCTGAGACTTTTACTTCGTCGTACTGTGCGTAAGTGGAATAGTAATAAGGTGAAACCGCCTCAAACTCTGCAGCGCATGTGTCTACCATTTTATAAACCGGGAATATGTCCCACATACTTCTTAATTCATAAATATGTTGCGGGCTTACATTCATCAAGTCTGCAATGCCTTTATCTGAAAATCCTCTCTTTTTCAATTCCAGCAATTTATCTTGAGTCAAATCGCCTATTTCTGTTGTTTTCAATGCTTCCTCTTCATCTACAATCCATTTGAATTTACTGATAAAAAATTTATCAATTCCTGTTAGCTCTGATGCTTTATCCACTCGATAATCTCTTCTTAACATTTCACATAGATCGAAAATTCTTTCGTCATCCGGTGCATATATTCTTTTTTTCAATTCTTCTAAGGATCGGTTTTTCGAGGGTTCATGCTCCAGTGAATATCTTCCAATTTCTAATGAACGTATGCCTTTTAGAAAAGCTTCTTCAAAGTTACTTCCAAGGGCCATAATTTCTCCGGTAGCCATCATTTTGGTTCCAAGCTGTCGGTTGGCGCCATAGAATTTATCAAAAGGCCATTTAGGAATCTTGACGACGACATAATCAATGGTCGGTTCAAAACATGCATATGTTTTACCCGTTACAGCATTTTTGATTTCATCCAATCCATAGCCTAATGCAATCTTAGCTGCTACCTTTGCAATAGGATATCCTGTTGCTTTTGATGCTAAAGCAGATGATCTGCTTACTCTGGGATTGATTTCAATAACGATATATTCAAAACTATGGGGATTTAAAGCCAGTTGAACGTTACAACCACCCTCTATACCCACTTCATTGATAATATCTATAGAAGCAGTCCTAAGAAGTTGGTATTCTTTATCCGTCAACGATTGATTGGGTGCAACAACAATACTATCACCCGTATGAATGCCTACCGGCTCAATGTTTTCCATGCAGCAAACCGTTAAACAATTCCCTGCATGATCTCTCATAACCTCAAACTCAATTTCTTTCCAGCCTTTTATGCTTTTCTCCAGCAATACCTGACCAACTCTGCTTAACTGAAGGCCTTTTTCTAATATTTCTTTCAGGTGCTCCTCATCTTCTGCAATACCGCCACCTGCTCCGCCTAATGTATAGGCAGGTCGCACCACTACCGGATAACCGATTTTTTCTGCGAATTTTATACCACTCTCTTGATCTCTGACGATCTCACTCTCAGCAACCGGTTGATTGATTTTATTCATTAAAGCCTTGAAGCTTTCTCTGTCTTCTCCTTCTTTTATGGCTTCAATTGGTGTACCAATGATATTCACACCATATTGATTTAAGATGCCCTTATCATATAGCTCAACCGCCATATTTAATCCGGTCTGTCCTCCCATACCCGGCAAAAGACTGTCCGGTCTTTCTTTTGCTATGATCTTCTCAACAAATTCTGCTGTAATGGGTTCAATATATACTTTATCTGCAGTTTCTTTATCTGTCATAATGGTAGCAGGATTACTATTAATGAGTATGACCTCTACGCCTTCTTCACGTAGAGCTTGGCAAGCCTGTGTTCCCGAATAGTCAAATTCAGCCGCTTGCCCTATAACAATAGGTCCTGAACCAATAACCAATACTCTTTTTACATCATCTTTTTTTGGCACTTTATTCTCCCCCTTGCTTATACCGATATACAATCTAAGAATTCATCAAAGATATAGTTGGCATCCTCCGGCCCCGGGTGTGCCTCCGGATGAAACTGAACGCTGCATATTGGATAGTCTTTGTGTTTTATGCCTTCTATGGTATTATCATTTAAATTCATATAAGTGATCTCACAATTACCAGGTAATTCATTGACGTAGTAGCCATGATTCTGACTTGTAATAATGACTTTCCCTTGCTTTATATCTTTAACAGGGTGGTTAACACCTCTATGTCCAAACTTAAGTTTTTTGGTTGCGCCGCCTAAAGCAATGGATATCAGCTGGTGTCCCAGGCATATACCTAACAGCGCTTTTTGACCTACAACTTTTTTGATCTCTTCCACTACTTCAGGTAAATCCATAGGGTCTCCCGGCCCGTTTGATAGGAAAACCGCATCGTATGCAGGGGACAGCATTTCATCTGCAGACGTATTATATGGCAGTACGGTTAACTTGCAGCCTCTCGCTTTCAAAGCATCTATAATGCTTTTTTTAATTCCAAAATCCATTAATGCCACATGGGGACCTTCACCCTCTATGGTATACTCTTCTTTGATACTTACCCTTTCAACGGCATCCACGTTACTATACTTTGATAAACCATTATTTACTTCTGTTTTGGTCAACTGTTTTAAAGAAATTAATCCATTCATAGTCCCTGCATTTCTCAAAATCTTAGTCAGTGCTCTTGTATCCACGCCTTCTATAGCAGGAATATTATTTTGTTTTAAGTAGCCGTCTAATTCCATTTCACATCTAAAATTATTGGGCATTTCACATTTATCTCTTACAATAAATCCTTTAACTTTTACCCCATCCGACTCAGCATCTTCTAGGTTAATCCCATAGTTCCCTATAAGCGGATAAGTCATCACTACTATCTGACCAAAATAAGACGGATCCGTAAGAACTTCTTGATAACCGGACATCCCCGTATTAAATACAACTTCTCCCGTGGTTTCTTTTAAAGAACCAAATGCATTTCCTTCAAAAACCTGCCCATTTTCCAAATATAAATACGCTTTCATCGTAGTACCTCCTATCTTCTATCCTCTATCAGCTATCCTCTATTAAACTATTCCTCTGATTTCATCTAAGCTCGTTATGCCTTCTTTTTCCATATAATCTTGTATGCCCAATACAATTTCTTTTCCTGCCATTGGGTTAATGAAGTTGACTGTACCGATTTGAACCAAGTGGGCGCCTACCATAATAAATTCTATGACATCCTTCCAATTCATGACGCCTCCCATTCCCATTACAGGAATTGAGACCGATCCACATACCTCATGAACCATTCTTAAAGCGATGGGTTTTATTGCAGGTCCGGATAAACCGGCATAAGTATTTTCAAACACGGCCTTTTTTTGCTTTATATTTATCGCCATTGCTTTCAGGGTATTAATCAGTGATAATCCATCAGCTCCTGCATCTTCACATGCTTGTGCAACGCTTACAATGTTCTCTGCATTGGGAGACAATTTTACAACCAATGGCTGTTTGCTCACATCTTTAACTTTTTTAACTAAATCATATGCACTATCTTCTTTTATTCCAAATGCCATACATCCTTCTTTTACATTGGGACAAGATATATTAAGCTCTATTAGGTCGATATCGGTATCTTTGAGATAATGAATATTTTCCAGATATTCTTCTTCAGTGGACCCGCCAACATTGGCAATGATTTTGTTATTAAACCTTTTCATCTTATCTAACTCATTAGATAAAAATTCTTGTATGCCCGGATTTTCCATGCCGATGCTGTTCATTAATCCCATAGGGGTTTCCCATACTCTAATGCCGTCATTACCGTCTTTTTGATTCAGCGTTAAGCCTTTGGTACAAATCCCTCCCAGTAATCCTACATCATAGAAATCATTAAACTCTTGTCCAAATCCAAATGTTCCTGATGCTGCTACAATGGGATTACTAAATTCTAAATCACCAAATTTCACTGTCATATTACACATGATATATTTCCTCCCCTAAGAACACCGGCCCATCTTTGCAGGTTTTTTTGTTTCCTTTTTTCGTTTTACAAGTACAGGAAAGGCATGCACCCATACCGCAAGCCATACGACTCTCTATGGAAACATATACCTTCGTCCTATTTTTAAGTCCTTCTTTAACCAGTTTCTTCATCATCACATCCGGCCCACAGGTTATTATGGCATCATATTGAGAGACATCAATATGATCGGTTATAAATCCGCCTATGTCATAAAAAAAACTGCCGGAGATTTGTTCCCATAAGTCTTTCAAAAATATTTCTTCTGAAAAACCTATATATAAATCAACAACAGTATTTCTAGAATTTTCTTTCAATTCTTTACAAGCCTGGTATAATGGCGCAGTCCCTATGCCGCCGCCTACCAGTGCTATTTTTCCTTCTATATCAGGAAAGCCGTTACCATAAGGCCCTTGAATATTGATTTCCTCACCATTGATTTTTTTTGTGAGAAGCTCAGTCCCTTCTCCCGATATTCTATATAAAAACTTAATAGAGTTATCTGTTATTTCAAATATACTAATAGGTCTTCGGAGTAAAGGATATTCTCCAATCTTAATCATATAAAATTGGCCGGCTTTTCCTTGAAACTGTCCTTCAATCTCTAATAAATACATCTGCTCTGATATCTTTTTGTTGTCGATGATTACAGCCATTTCAGAATATCCTCCTTCATTTGTACAACTGCTTTGTTGGCACATTCTGCAAATGATTCAGTCTCGTTAATGCCTTTATGTGCGCCTATAATATTTCTGGATGAATTGATGATACCGCACATTTCTTCTCCTAAAATTTCTGCAGCGTCTTTCCCTGTTCCACCTTGCGCGCCATAACCCGGAATGAGATAAAAAATGCCCGGATATTTAGCTTTTATCCTTTTAAATTCTGCCGGGTATGTTAATCCCACAACACCGCCTAAAGATGAGAATCCACATTCTCCTTTAAAAGCCTCTCCCCATTGTTGAACCAGCCGAGCTGTTTTATAAAATACATCTTCCCCATGGCACTTCAATTCTTGAATGTCTTTAGAGCTTTGGTTAGAGGTTCGAATGAGAACAAAAGCCCCTTTTCCAGCTGTTTTTAGGTATTTGTAGTAAGGGCTGACAGCGTCTTCTCCCATATAAGGATTCAAGGTTATAAAGTCTACTTCAAAATTCCCTTCAAAATGTCCTTTAGCATACATCTCAGCTGTTGAGGATATATCACCTCTTTTGATATCTCCTATAGAAAGGGCAGCCTTACTGTTTAGGTATGCTGCTGTATTGGCATAAGCCGTCAAGCCGTCCAACCCAAAGGCTTCATAACAAGCAATCTGCAATTTAAAACAAGCCGTCTCTTCTGCCACTGCATCAATAATTTTTTTATTGAATTCAAATATTTTATCACCCATACTCATATCTTTGGTTTTGATGTAGTCCGGAAACATACTTTCTCTTGGGTCTAGTCCTACACAAATCGGTCCTTTTTTCATGACATTTTTGTGCAATTCATCTATTATACTGAACATATTGCCACCACCTTTTGCTCTTCTTGGTCTGAGTTCAATTGTTGGACCGATAGTCCCAACAAGCTTAAAATCAAAGCCATCCTTATATGCATCCCAGCTTTTGCCTGTTGAAAATATACTGCTCGAGGGTCGTCATCAACACTTTCGTGAATCTCATCTACTCTTGGCAGTGGATGCATTACAATAGTATCTGTTTTTGCTAATTTCATTTTTTCTTTTGTTAATATATAACACCCTTTATGTTTTTCATATTCTTCGATATTTGGAAATCTTTCTCGTTGTACTCTAGTCATATAAAGCACATCTAAATCAGACATGCACGCTTCAAGCTCATGTTCTTCTATTACAGGAGACTTTATATCTTTAAGAATTTCTTGAGGAAATTTTAGATTGTCCGGGGATATACAGACAAAAGAATTGTTATGATACCGGTCCATGGTTTTGATTAAGGAATGAACGGTTCTACCATACTTTAGATCACCACAGAATCCTATTTTAAAATTGGATAATCTTTTTTTATACATATATATGGTGAATATATCTGCTAAAGTTTGAGTGGGATGTTGATTGGCGCCATCACCGGCATTGATTAAAGGCACTGTGAGTGAGTCACTGGATTTATGAGGTACAAATGGCTCTGGATGACGCATAACCACAATATCTGAATAACATTCCACCGTACGAACCGTATCAAAAATACTCTCACCTTTTGAATGAGAAGAAATACCCGGATCGGAAAATCCAATAACAGAACCGCCCAAACGTTTCATAGCTGCATCAAAGCTGAGTCTGGTTCTTGTTGACGGTTCGTAAAACAATGATGCCATTATTTTACCTCTACAAGTATCGGCGTATTGTTCAGGATTGTTTGAAATGTTTTCAGCCAACTCAATTAAAGAAAAAAGCTCATCCGTAGAAAAATCTGTAGAATTTAACAAGTGTCTTCCTTCTATACACATAAATATTTCCCTCCTTACCCGCCTCTCTGGACGAATTTAAAGAAAGTCACAAAAAAACCTTCCGATTTCCGGAAGGTTAATAACACTATTAACATATGTTTTGCAGCACAAAACACTTTTGATTTAACCTTTCCGGTATCTCGTACCGAATTAAAAGTTACATACTATCTTATTTAAGTTATCACATATTAACCGCTAAGTCAATAATCCTGCAATTATTATTTTTTTTCAGATATTCTTCCGGATCCTCGATGATTATGTTTCTCGCAATTCTTTGATGAAATATGGTTACATGGGAGAATCCTGCATTAAGTAATACTTTATATCCATCTACCACACCTTCTCCTACATCCGGAGCGGTATGAGCATCTGATCCTACTGTGATAATATTGCCTCCAAGTTCATGATAAAGTTTAACGATATCATAATCCGGTAAACAATCTTTAGAATACTGTCTTAAACCTGAGGTATTGATTTCAATACCCTTGTTTTTCTTAATAATAATTTTTAATATCTCTGTTACTTTGTCTTTATAATCTTTATACAAATCAATCTTTACACCTTGCCTTGCAGCATATCTTTTTACCAAGTCAAAATGCCCAACACAATCATACTGTCCCCATTCAGCCAAAGCTTTCAGATTATCTAAATATATATTACAATATTTGTTTAAATCCACGAATTGATAATTAATCTCTGAAAAATCCACATCACCTTTCATTTTATGCCCCGATGCTAAAACAAAATCATAAGGATATTGATTGATAATTCTTTCTGAAGATTCGGGATACAAATGAGGATGACCCAATTCAATACCAAACTTAATATTTAACCAGCCTTTGTAGGCTCTACGAGCTTTTTCAATATCTCTTATACAAGCTTTTGGGTTATATCCGGAATAATTTACATTCTCTGCTGTAGGTTCAAAATGATCTGTTACCGCAATTTCCTTTATCCCTTTCCTAACAGCATACTGACATATTTGCATCAACGAATGTCTTGCATCATCTGAGCGGTAAGTGTGCAAATGATAATCAATTAGAAACATTATTTTTACTGCCTTCTTCCTTCTTATTCTTCTTTAATTATTCTTTCAAGTATATATTATATTATATTTTTGATATATATGTTATGAATATGCTAAGGAAAGGTTAAATTTTTTAATGCCTATCTTTTCGAATCATTTTTTTTAACAAATTTGACAACACCCTTTTTTCCTCAAAGGTAGCATAATCAAAGAGGCTTTTCAACATTTGCTCTTCTCCGGTGGCATAATGGGCATGACTTTCAAAAAAATCCACCAATTCACCATGCCCCATAACTTGCTCCAAATTCTCTTTCCATTGCCGAGTTTCTTTAATTTTCCTGTTTGTCTCATACATCTTGTACATTTTTATACCCCTTCACATTTTAAAATTTTCTTATTCTTATTATTGACTGTAATCATTAGATGATTTATTAATAAGAAGACTTTTCAATTTTAAAATATGTATTTTCAATCAAATTTTTCAATTTTAAAAAACAGTTCGATATCCAATGTTCGTGACACTAAAATTTGTCAATGGATAATAGATAGTTTACAATAAAAAAAATTATGTTAAGCATAATCTCAATCTCTAAATTCTAAACTATAAAAAAACAAGGAGCAGAGATTTGAAATCTGGCTCCTAGTTTTTTTATAGTTATTACTCTTTATCACCCATAATAATCCCAAGATTAATCAAATCTTTTTCAAGTTGAATAATCTTATTATTGACCTTATTGTACTCCTCTTCATCCATTTCACTTCCAACTGCCAATCTGGTTCTGTATAATACATTTTCAAGGTCATTTTTCACAGTATAAATTTTATCGCTAAGACGCATTAATGCTTCAATGTCTACTTTCTTTTCATGAGACTCATGGGTCTCTATTTCTTTATTGATTTCATACTCTTCATCAGCTTGTACAACAATACAATCATATCCAAATTCTTCTTTTACTTTCTGGGCAAAGCCCTCTCTGGAATCAGCTTCACCATGTACTAAAAAAATTGCTTCCGGCTTTTTATCAAAGTGGCCCAGCCAATCTAAAAGACCTCTTTGGTCAGCATGTCCGGAAAATCCTTCTATGCTATAAACGTCTGCTTCAACGTGAATGCTTTCTCCAAAGATTTTTACATCTTTTTGCCCATCTCTAATTCGCCTTCCTAAAGTTCCTTCAGCTTGATATCCTACAAAAATCACACTGGCGTTTTTATTCCACAAATGATGTTTTAAATGATGCTTTATTCTGCCTGCGTCACACATTCCACTGGCAGAAATAATAATTTTAGGTGTAGGATCATCATTTAATGCTGCAGACTCTTGTGCGGATCGGGTAAAATGTAAGTTCTTAAAATCTAAAGGATTATCACCTTGTAAGATGAATTGTCTGGTTTCCTCATCAAATACTTGCGCATTCCTCTTAAAAATTTCAGTTGCCGAAGTCGCAAGGGGGCTGTCAATGTATACATGAATCTTATTTAATCGATCTTGTAAATCTTTATTATATTCATAATACTTATTCAATTCATATATGATTTCCTGAGTACGACCTACCGCAAAAGACGGAATAACAACAGTTCCACCTCTTTCTATGGTTCTCAATATAATATCGATAAAAATATCAATTCGATTATTAACTTCTCCGTGCAGCCGGTCTCCATAGGTGGTTTCCATAATTACATAATCTGCTTCTCTTATAACGGCGGGATTTCTAAGTATCGGTTTATCATTCATCCCAAGATCACCGCTAAATACTATTTTTGAAGTGGTGTCATTTTCTGTCATCCATAATTCAATGATGGAAGAGCCAAGGATATGGCCTGCATCGTTAAATTTAACTTTAATATGATCTGACAATGTTATCATTTGGTCATATAACACCGGTTGAAAATACACCATGGCATTGACTGCATCCTCATGTGTATAGAGCGGGTCAATGGTTGCTTTGCCTGCACGAGTTCTCTTTCTGTTTTGCCATTCCGCTTCTTTCTCATGGATATATCCGCTGTCTTGAAGCATAATATTTGCTAAATCATATGTGGCATTGGTACATATGATCTTACCTTTAAATCCTTTTTTAACCAAAAGAGGAATTCTTCCACTGTGATCAATATGAGCATGACTTAAAAACAAGAAGTCAATTTCCGAAGGATCAAAACCAAATGGCAGGTAGTTCATATCTTCAATAACTCTTCCTCCTTGAAATAGGCCGCAATCTAACAGTATTTTATGATTTTCGGTCGTTATGAAATGACAAGATCCTGTTACCGTTTCCGATCCACCTAAAAATTTAATTTTCAATTCTTACACCCCCAATTATTTTGTTTATTAATATTATTAATTCTCCATCCTTGGCTGCCAATATACTTGACTTCAACCGTTATTTCTTGGTTATTAAAACATACTTTAAATTCTTTTATCATTTTTTCTTTTGAGTCCTGCATTTTAACCTCTATTACTTCGTCATTGACCCAACTTTCAGATGCTTTTTTGTCCGGACAATATAAAGTACCTTCTATTTCACAAATATCTAATGCCTCAATGATTTTTTTTGCATAATCATTTGTAAAAAACCTTCTCAGATAGGGTTTCATTTTTTCTTTCTTGTTCAAATGTTCCGGATATGCTCTATAAGCTTCATCTTGTAGTTTAATCAGTTCCCCTTGAGGATCATACATAACTTTAATAGCTTTTGAAGCATTCCTCAAAAGTCTCTTAAATTCATTATTTGTTATATCATCATATTCTGTTATTTCGATTTCCACATCTTTATGAAAATGCTGATAGTCCTTTATGGTTTGCCAATGACCTCCCCATGTCCAGCCTCTTTTAACAAAAGCATTGTAACAAACACCGCCTTCTATAATCATACCCTTTCTTACATCTGTTCTAACTAAATATTCTTTTCCACTTTCCGGTAATATGCTATCAGCACTTATATAGGGATTTTGAATAGGATTAATATCGATGGCAACACCAAAAGTATGCCTTGATAGTTCCCCTTTTTTGTTGGTAATTTCTCTAACACATAAAGCAGAAGTGTTATTGTCTTCCATAGAAAGGTTGTCATTGGCATTGTATTCATCTATGAGTTTGATTTTATCAATTGGAAATTTCGCTTCATACAGCTCTTTGAATATTTCAATAACCTCTTCAGCAACAACTTTGTGCACGATTAATTCACCTGTATGGGTTTTATTATCAAACCCCCAAAACATGACCCTTAAATGCATTAAATCATTCATTGAATACGGTGCCATGTCTGTCCATGAATTATTTTCTATTTTTTTCTTTATCTCTTGTGTCAGTGGTCGAATTTTAAATTGATCTTCCATATCATATTGTATGTTCTCATTGGTATCTTCTTGTTCATTTTTAAAGATATTATTGGTTGGATAGGCTAAGTCTGCCGGAGCACTCTCTTGAGTATTCATCGCTGTTGTTTCTTCTACATTTCCAGCCGATATGTTTCCAAATAAAAAAGATAGGGTTACAATAATGGACATGATAATAACCATGATACTTTTATTATTCATATATCCTTTGGCCTCCGACGTTGATGATTATTATATTTATTTTATCAGATGTCGACATTTTATGCGAATATTTTGTTAGAAATTGTTAGACAACCCTCTAATGTTTTAGTAATATTGAATATAGGTAATACTCGGTATATTTACTATATATCTAAGATTGTTTCAAACCTAAGGACTATTAGAATGTAGGTGAAATATTGAAAAAGAAAATATTTATCACATTTGTTTTTATTTTATTTCTCAGCAGTGTATCCTTATCCTATGCCAGTGACACGTCAGACATTGATACAGGCAATCCTTTTGTAACAGAAAAAGCAAAGGTCTTGGAAATAATCTCTGATGTTACAGGCGAAAATTTAGAAAACCCAACCCAAGAATTGAAACAGGTTGTAGAAATAAAAATACTAACCGGTGAATATAAAGACCAAATCATTACAGTTGATAACCATATTAATAATCATGTCTATTATGACATTGTTTTAAAAAAAGGTGATCGGGTTACCATTGCAGTGGGTGAGGCCTCAAGTGATTATGAACTGCCGGAAATATATATCTCGGGATTTGAAAGAGATCGATACCAACTTTATATCGCTCTGATTTTCGTCTTATTACTCATTCTGATAGGCGGTATAAAAGGCATTAAATCTGTTTTGGCTTTAATGATATCTATATTAATGATTATCTTTGTCATGCTTCCTCTTATTTTAAAAGGATACAGCCCCATTTTACTATCTATTTTTTCGGCTATTGTTATTGCAACATTAACACTTTTTGTTATTGCAGGCATCAATATTAAATCTGCATCGGCAATAATCGGAACCGCTTCCGGAGTCATAGCCGCAGGTTTAATGGCATATATCATCGGGTCACTGGCTAATCTTACCGGTCTTTCCAGTCATGAAGCCACTATGCTTATGTATATTCCTCAAGATATTTCTTTTAATTTCAAAGGATTATTGTTTGCGGGTATCATTATCGGTACTCTAGGAGCTGTTATGGATATTGCCATGTCCATTGCTTCTTCTATGTATGAAATACGAGAAATCGAACCCAATATTAGTATAAGAGATCTCATAACAGCCGGTATCAATATCGGCAAGGACATCATGGGTACCATGACCAATACTTTAATATTAGCCTATACAGGTACATCCATCCCTCTTATGTTAATATTCATTGCCTACGATTATCCTCTTGTAGAAATATTAAACATGGACCTTATTGCTACTGAAATCATACGATCTATTGCCGGAAGTATTGGTTTGGTCTTAGCCATTCCTTTTACAGCCATGACATGCGGTGCTCTCCTTAACCGTTATGCTTCCAAATTAAGAAAGGAACGTATCCGTAAGTTAAGAGACGCGTATGACGATGATTTAAAAAACATGTATGCACAAAAATCGCAGAAAGATCATAACTCTGAAAACGAAACCAATCTTTCTGGAATGATTCAAGAACATAATGAAAAGCAAACTAAAAAAAAGAAAGAGGAAGTTATCAATCAAATTATTAACGATTACAGCTATAGTAAAGATCAGAAGGATCTTTGAAGCTATTGACAAATAGGCGGTTAAACATTATACTTTTATCAAAGTATTTGTTGGTAAATTTATCAGCATTGAATATACTGAAAATAACCATGATGGAGAGAGTAGTATTAATTAGCGTTTACAGAGAGCCGGTTAGCTGAGAAACGGTAACAAAGATTATTATGAAGTTCGCTCCGGAGTTTTTCTGGTGAAGGATTTAGTAAGCAGAAACGGATATTTCCCCGTTATAAGGAAATGGATATGATTATGTATTCAACTAAGTGGGTGTATACCAATTAGGGTGGTAACGCGGAGCATAAGCCTCGTCCCTTTATAGGGCGAGGTTTTTTTAGTCTTTTTAATTATTTGGACTCGTATAATGGTAAAGGACGTGTAAAGGTTGATTTCCTTGCAATTAGAAAACGAATATAAATAAAAAAAATAGGATACCAAAGTATCCTATAAAAGGCTTGTTAAACAAAAAGAGGGGTGGTACCAGGAGTTCCTTATCTTTTATAAGATATTATAGGGAAAACGGTTAAACGTATTAATAGTTATACCTAAAACATCCGCATTGGCAGAAAAGAACTACAAGTAATAAGAAGAAAAATAATAAGCTATCATCGATGCCTCCAATACGTCCACAGCCATCTGACATTTCACATACCTCCTTGAACTTTTGATTAACCATGTTTCCTACTTCTATTGTATGAAATTTTTTATATATATGTGCATTAAAAAATGAAAGGATGAACGAATATGATTTGGAATGAACATTACGAATGCATGAGTCGCGATCAAATGAGAGAAACACAAAGTCAAAGACTCTGTGACACAGTAGAAAGAGTTTATCACAATGTTCCTTTTTACAGAAACAAAATGCAGGAACTGGGCCTGGAGCCGGGAGACATTAGAAATATTGACGATATTGTAAAGCTTCCTTTTACGACTAAGCAGGACCTTAGAGATAATTATCCTTTTGGATTATTCGCTATTCCAAAGAGTGAAATCGTAAGAATCCACGCTTCCTCCGGAACAACGGGCAAACCTACCGTTGTAGGATATTCAAGAAGAGATATTTCAACTTTTGCAGAAGTTGTAGCACGTTCTTTGTATTCTTCCGGCGCTTCAAGAGATGATGTGATTCAAGTTGCCTATGGATACGGTTTATTTACCGGCGGTTTAGGCTTACATTATGGTGCAGAAAAAATTGGTGCTACTGTTATTCCTATATCAGGAGGTAATACAAGCAAGCAGCTTCAATTGATGAAAGACTTTGACAGTTCTGTTATTGCCTGTACGCCTTCCTATGCCCTTTATCTTGCAGAAGCTATGGAAGAGGCCGGTATTTCTCCCGAAAGTCTCAACTTAAAGGTTGGCATTTTTGGTGCAGAGCCATGGACGGAAGAAATGCGGCAGCAAATTGAATCCTCGTTGAAAATTAAAGCCATTGATATTTATGGATTAAGTGAAATTATTGGGCCGGGTGTAGCAAATGAATGCGCATATCAAAATGGCTTACACATTTGGGAAGATCATTTTATCCCTGAGGTTATTTCACCGGATACGCTTCAGCCTGCTGACCCGGGAGATATAGGGGAACTGGTATTTACTACTGTTACAAAAGAAGCACTTCCATTGTTAAGGTATCGTACCAGAGATTTAACTAAGCTGGATTACAATACTTGCCAGTGCGGCAGAACTGCTGTCCGTATGCATAAGTGCACAGGTCGTTCAGACGATATGCTTATTATTAGAGGTGTTAATGTATTCCCATCCCAAGTAGAAAGTGTTTTATTAGAAATAGGAGAAACAAAACCACACTATCTATTAATCGTAGATAAAAAAGGTGCTTTAGATACTCTGGAAATTTGGGTAGAAGTTGATGACAATGTATTTTCAGATGAAATTGGTAAACTAGAAGCGCTCACTCATAAGATCAAACATGCTGTAGAAAGCATTCTTGGCGTAAGTGTCAAAATCAAGCTGGTTGAACCAAAGACGATTCAAAGAAGTGAAGGAAAAGCACAACGTGTTATTGATAAAAGAAAATAAAAAGTTGAAAATACAGTTATAAAAGATTAAAATTTTATTATAACCAATCCAATCCGGAGGTGTTTAAATGATTATAAAGCAACTATCTGTTTTTCTTGAGAATAGAGCAGGTCGCTTGACTGAGGTCACTGAAGTGCTTTCTGAAAACAATATTAATATTTCCGCACTTAGCATTGCAGAAACAGCTGATTATGGGGTTTTAAGAATGATTGTCGATAATCCTGAAAAAGCAGTCGGTGCTATGAAAAAAAGTGATTTATCTGTTCATATAACGGATGTTATTGCTATTGTTACACCCGATACTCCAGGTGCTTTAAACAAGGTTATTAAGTATCTTTCAGAGGTGGAAATCAACGTATCGTATATGTATGGGTATTCTCATGAAAATAAAGCATCTATCATTATGAAAGTGGACAGTCCAAAAAAGGCAGTAGAGATATTACAAAGCAAAAAAGTAGAATTACTCTCAGCAAGTCAGTTCTATAAAATATAAACTTCGTAGAATGGTATTACTTATGCGCAGTCGTAGGGGCGTATTGTATACGCCCAGTTTCAAATTTAAGTCATTTAAAGGACGTTTTAAACGTCCCTTTTTTATTGAAAAAGTGCAATAATCACTTCAAGCCATTATTTAATTCAAGCTATTGTTCCTTTATTTTTGCAATACATGCTATAATGATTTAGGAAATTTAAAAAAGTTAGGTAAAAGAATGACGAAAAATCAAATTAAAAAGCAGCCATTAACTGACTGCATTTCCTTCTTTATTATCATATACAAATTTTTCTATATCATCTACAATATCCACTATGGTAACACTCCACGATTTTTCATCGCTTTTCAAATCTAAGATACTTTCTTCTTGACGCTTCATAAACAATTTCAATTTAGGCCTTAAGCATGCATCTTCATAGTTTTCGATTACAATACCCACATCACCATTACTTAGTTTTACACAAGTTCCTAATGGATATGGTGCTACCTTCTTTACAAAGACCTTAACCAGGTCGGGGTCAAACAATATACCCGAACCACCCATAACATATTCAACTGCTTCTGAGGGTAAAAGAGCTTTACGATAAGGCCTATCCGATATTAAAGCATCATAAACATCTGCAATGGCTATTATACGTCCAAATAAATGTATTTCTGTTGTTTTTTTACCTTTCGGATATCCCGACCCATCAAACTTTTCGTGATGATACAAAACAGCCATATAGGATTTCAAAGGAATATCCCATATTTCCCTTAAATAGTGATAGCCTCTTTCAGAATGACTCTGAACCTCACTCAGCTCTTCGTTACTTAATTGACCTTTTTTATTTAGAATATCTTTAGGCACAAAAACTTTTCCTATATCATGCAGCAATGCACCCAAACCTAAGTTATATAATTCTTTTTTTGACAAATTTAATGAAATACCCATAACGATTGAGAGTACCGCTACGTTCACAGAATGATAATAAGTATAATCATCAAACATTTTCAGGTCTACCATGTTAATAATCAAATCCTTATTATCCATCATTTCATCAATAATATTCTCAACAAGCATTTTTGTATGTTCTATATTAGCTGTAAATTTAGCACTATCATTTTTTTGTATGCAATCAAAAACATGCTTTACGGCACCAATAGTTTTTTGTCTCAGAACATCATCAATAACACTTTGCACATCAATATCTTTCGATATCTCATCTACAATATAAATACCTTGATATCCTAAGCTATTGATTCGATTGATATTAATGACAGTTATTTCCTGACCCTGTCTGAGCATCAAAATACCGTCTTTGCCATATAAGTCCCTTCCATTAATCATTCCTTCTCGTAAGCAAGCAGAAGGTACAAATCTCATATATATCACCCTTTTTGAAAGCCTGTCTTATAATAGTGTTAGCCATGTCACGCTTAAAATTTATGCTGTTATCCTATAATAAAAACATTAATCTAAGATATTATACAGTTTTTTCGCCATTTTTGTCTATATTTTTTATCAATAAAGTAAAAAAACTGAATAATTAATTATTTTACATAAGCGTCTAAAGTATTAAATCGAATCAAGTTATTTTGTTTCTTTATTTTAACTGCTATAGAAAAAGCTTCAGCCGTTTCTAAAGATGTCATAACCGGCAGGCGAAATTCCGAGGCTCTTCTCCTTACTTTGAAAGCGTCGCTATGAATGTTGCCGCCCTTTGTAGGTGTATTAATGACCATATTGATTTGACCTTCATATATCATTTTCAAAATCTCTTGAGATGTCTTTTCTTCACACGCCAGTCCATTTTGACTTAAATAGGCTTTGGTTCCCTTAGAGCCATATATCTTAAACCCGTGGTCATGATAGGCTTTAATGATTTTTATGGTATTTTCTGTTTTATCTATTTTCTTCAAAGATACATACAAGCCGCCATCAACAGGTATTTTAATACCTGATGCTAAGAATCCTTTGTATATTGCTTTTTCTAAATCCCCATCGATTCCTAAAACTTCTCCTGTTGATTTCATTTCCGGTCCTAAAGTAATATCTACGTCCGTCAATTTCTCACCGGAAAATACGGGTACTTTTACAGCATATAAGTCTTGTGAGTCTAAAAGCCCCGGTTGGTATCCCATGTCTTGAATGGTTTTTCCCAGCATAGCTTCTACTGCCAGTTTAACCATAGGCACACCTGTTACTTTACTTAAAATAGGTACAGTACGAGATGCTCTGGGATTAACTTCTATTACATATACATCACTACCATCAAAGACATATTGAATATTAACCAATCCTATTATTTTTAACTCTTTTACAATTTTATTGGTATATTCGATTAAGGTATTGACTGTCTCATCGTCTAAAGTAATGTGGGGATAAATAGATATACTGTCACCAGAGTGAACACCGGTTTTTTCTATATGTTCCATTATCCCCGGAATCAGCACATTCTCACCGTCAGCAACAGCATCCACTTCTATCTCAGTTCCTTTAATATATTTATCGATTAATACCGGATATTCATTTGACAATTGCACTGCTTCTTGCAAATAGATTTCTAATTCTTCTTTCTCATACACCACTTGCATTGCTCTGCCGCCGATGACATAAGAAGGCCTTACCACTACCGGATAACCTAGCTTTTCTACTGCTTCGTAGGCATCTTTCATAGTGGTTACTGCATATCCTTTAGGCACAGGCACTTCTATTTTACCTAAGAGCTTACCAAACTTTTCTCTGTCTTCTGCAAGGTCAATAGAATTAAAAGGTGTTCCCAGTATCTTGATACTTCTTTCATAAAGTTTTTTTGCTAAGTTAAGAGATGTCTGTCCGCCGAATTGTAATATAACACCTTCAGGTCTTTCTCTTTTAAGTATGTTCATGACATCATCGATATGCAATGCCTCAAAATACAGCTTATCAGAAGTATCGAAGTCTGTGCTCACCGTTTCAGGATTATTATTGATAATAATCGATTCGTATCCTGCATCACGAATGGCCCATACGCCATGGACACAGCAATAATCAAATTCAATACCTTGACCGATTCTTATAGGTCCTGATCCTACTACTAAGATTTTCTTTTTGTCTGATATGGAGCATTCGTCTTCTTCTTCAAAACAGGAGTAATAATATGGCGTTGCGGCTTCAAATTCACCGCCGCAGGTATCTACCATTTTATAGACAGGGAAAATATCGTGATAAATTCTTATATCTTGTAAGGCTTCTCTTGGAAGTCCGGAAAGATCTAATATCTCACTGTCTGTAAAGCCCATTGCCTCTGCTTCGTACAATAATAAATCATCTACTTGTTCATTAGACAGCTTGCTTTCCATTTGAACAATGTTATGAATGCTATTTAAGAACCACGGGTCGACGCCTCCTGAAATATCATACAATTCTTCTATAGTGAATGGTCTTCTTAGAGCTTCTGCTAAAGCAAATATTCTCTCATCATCCGACTGCTTTATTTTTTTGATCAAATCCTCATCTGACATTTCCATGATGTATTGTATTCTTAAGCCATTATATTTTACTTCCAGTGAAGTAATCGCTTTTAAAAGAGCACTCTCAAAAGTTCTGCTGATTGCCATAACCTCACCGGTGGCTTTCATCTGAGTACCCAGCTTTCTTGAAGCAGTTCGGAATTTATCAAATGGCCATTTTGGAAACTTTACAACACAATAATCTAAGGTGGGCTCAAAACAAGCACTGGAGTTTTGAGTTACTACGTTTTTAAGTTCATCTAACGTATACCCTAAGGCAATCTTTGCAGCAATTTTAGCAATAGGATAACCTGCTGCTTTAGATGCCAGTGCTGACGACCGGCTTACTCTTGGGTTGACTTCAATTACAATATATTGATTGCTCTTAGGATCCAATGCAAATTGGATATTACATCCACCCTCTATTTTTAAACTTCGGATAATTTTTAAAGAAGCATCTCTAAGCATATGATATTCTGTATCTCTAAGGGTTTGCGAAGGCGCAACGACAATGCTGTCACCAGTGTGGATTCCAGCAGGATCAACGTTTTCCATATTACAAACAATGATGCAATTATCCTTTGCATCTCTCATCACTTCATATTCTAATTCTTTCCAGCCTGCAACAGATTGCTCCAACAATATCTGTCCTATAGCACTGCGTTCTATGCCTTTTTTACATATTTCAAAAAGCTCTTCTTCATTATTGGCTATGCCCCCTCCGGAGCCGCCTAATGTGTAAGCCGGCCGGATAATAACCGGGTATCCCATATCTTTAACAAACTGCTTGCACTCTTCAATACCCGTTGCTATGACGCTTGCCGGTATAGGTTCTTTAATATCCAGCATTAATTGTTTAAAGGCTTCTCTGTCTTCTGCCTTTTTAATGCTCTCTTTATTAATACCTAAGAGCTTAACACCATATTTTTCAAGTATCCCATTTTCTTCTAATTGGATAGACAGATTTAATCCTGTCTGACCTCCAAATCCCGCAAGGATACCATCGGGCTTCTCTTGAGCTATGATATTCTCAAGGGTATCTTGGGTTAAAGGCTCTATATATACGTTATCGGCTATTTCTTTATCCGTCATTATAGTAGCCGGGTTACTGTTTACTAAAACGGTTTTAATTCCTTCTTCTCGTATGGCTTTACAAGCTTGTGTCCCAGAATAGTCAAATTCTGCAGCTTGCCCAATAATAATCGGTCCTGAACCAATTATCATCACTTTTTTTAGAGTATGATCCTTTGGCATTGTTTTCACCTCTTTTTTAATTAATAATTAATAGATAATAATTAAGGTGAATTTTGCTGAAGCAAAATTTTCATTAGATTTTTTCAAAAAGATTTTCGTCAGAAAATCATCATTAATTATTCATTATTCATTATCAACTATTAATTGCTTTTTTCATTAATTCAATAAATGCATCAAATAAATAAGCAGTATCTCTGGGTCCCGGAGATGCTTCAGGATGGAACTGTACTGAAAAAATCGGAAGATGATTATGCTTCATCCCTTCAACCGTTCCATCATTTAAGTTGATGTGGGTAATATCCATTCCCTTTAAAATAACGCTTTCTGCCTTTACAGAATAACCATGGTTTTGGGATGTAATATATGCTTTATTCGTGTTTTTATCATATACACCATGGTTACCACCTCTGTGCCCAAATTTCAATTTATACGTCTCGCCGCCCATGGCTAAAGCTAAGACTTGATGTCCCATACATATTCCAAAGGTGGGTATATCTTGAATCAGCTTACCGACTTCTTCGATACTCTCAGTGGCTTTAGCAGGATCTCCCGGGCCATTAGACAATAATAATCCATCCGGATTAATGGACTTTATATCTTCATATTTTGAGTGGTAAGGAAATACATATATATCACAATCCCGCTTCTTTAAACTATTTATGATATTTTGTTTGATTCCATAATCCAATACCGCCACACGGAAGCCACTACCCTCATAATGGACAGCCTCTTGTATTCCTGTGCTTTTCATATAATCCTGCTTTAAGTCGGTGCTTTCACACAAAACTTTGATTGCGTCAAGGGTTAAATTTTCATTTGAGATGACGCATTTCATGGTGCCTTCATTTCTCACTTTTCTGGTAATACTTCTTGTATCCACATTAAAAATACCAGGTATTTTCATGGATTTTAGCCACTTATCTATGTTGGTCTTTGATTTATAGTTAGAGGGACACTGGGATATTGTTTTTACAATTAAGCCTTTGGCATGTATTTTTTCAGATTCACTTTCTTCATCATTGATACCATAATTACCAATGAGAGGATAAGTCATATTAATAATTTGCCCGGTATACGAGGGATCTGTTAGTACTTCTTGATATCCTGTCATAGATGTATTAAATACCAATTCTCCTACAACAGTACCCGTATCGCCAAAGCCTTTTCCCCTGTAAAGGGTGCCATCCTCTAAATATACTAATCCTTCCATATTATTTCCCTCCAAATTTATTATTGTCTCATACGCCTCTTATCATGGTTCCACTTCCTGCATCAGTGAAAACCTCCAACAATAGACTATGTTCTTTTCTCCCATCAATTACATGAACATCTTTAGTGCCTTCTTTGATCGCTTCAATACAGCATTGCATTTTAGGAATCATACCTCCTAATATCATCCCTTCGTACATATACTGCTGTACTTCTACAGAAGTTGCTTCGGAAATAAACGTATCGGGGTTATTAATATCTTTATATAAGCCTTCTACATCAGAAAGTAATATTAATTTTTCTGCTTTCAGTTCAGAGCTGACAGCAGCTGCCGCATAATCGGCATTAATATTATATATATCTCCGGCATAATCTGCTCCAACAGGAGATATCACCGGCACATATCCATTATCCAATAAATCCTCTAACACCTTTATATTGATCTTCTCTACTTCCCCAACATGACCTAAATCTATTTTTTCTTCTCCATTATAGGTATGGGTTTTTTTAGCGACGATTAAATTACTATCTCTTCCACTTATGCCTATTGAGTTGATGCCATGCTTACATAATTCTCCAACGATTTCTTTATTGATTTTTCCGGATAGAACCATTTCAACAATTTCCATCGTATGCGCATCGGTTACTCTAAGTCCGTTTATAAATTCTGTAGGAATATCCAACTTTTCCAGCATATCCGATATATTTGGACCGCCTCCGTGAATAATAATAACATTGATACCTACTAACTTTAACAGCACAACATCTTCAATAAAAGCTTTTTTAGCTTCTAGGTTATTCATAATGCTACCACCATATTTAATAATGAA
Organism: Clostridia bacterium; assembly: GCA_028279945.1. Taxonomy (GTDB): domain Bacteria; phylum Bacillota; class Clostridia; order Peptostreptococcales; family JAAYPU01; genus JAKSCF01. Next base: position 33,499 of record JANQMT010000015.1, on the reverse strand, counting down.
GGTCTCACCCGAAAACTTTTTTATATATGGAAGTGCTTCAATAAGAACTTTTACTTTTTGCATAATTACTCTCCTTCTCCTACTCGTTGTTTATAATTATACATTTTTTTTTATATTTATGCAATCAATTATTGATTTCTTATTTAATATTTTATATAGTATTTGTATAATATTAAAAAAGGAGAGTCATCATGATCAAAACAGGAATTATTGGCGCTACAGGTTATGCCGGTCAAGAACTTGTCAAATTATTATTTCATCATTCTCAATCAGAACTGATTTTTTTGAGTTCTAATAGTTATCATGATAAAAAGTTCAGTGATATATATCCTCATAACAGAGGCATTATTGACCATATATTGATTCATCCAAATGAAGCTGTTGAAAGGCTGAATGAAATCGATGTGCTGTTCACAGCTTTACCTCATGGTACGTCTTTTAATTATGTAACTAAAGCTATAGAAGCAGGCATAAAAGTTATTGATTTAGGCGCAGATTTTAGGCTTCATGACCAAGAAATATTCGAAAGCTGGTATAAAACCCCTCATAAGGCGCCTGCTTTATTGAATAAAGCTGTATACGGACTGCCTGAACTATGGAAATCAAGTATCAAAAATGCGCAGGTCATTGCTAATCCAGGCTGTTATACCACTGCTGGTATTTTAGCACTTGTACCGGCTCTCAAACATAAAATAATCGACCCTAAGCATATTATAATAGATGCTAAATCCGGTGTTACAGGTGCAGGCAGGAAACCTGATGTATCTTTATTATTAACAGAATGCAGCGAATCCATTAAAGCTTATGGTATTGCCTCTCATCGACATACACCTGAAATAGAACAAGAATTGTCTTTGGTATATGGCGATTCGGTGAAGGTTACCTTTACACCTCATTTAATTCCCATGCAAAGAGGGATTTTAGCAACTTGCTATGCATATTTAAACGAAGCACATACCTTAGAAGGTTTATATGATATTTATAAGGACTTTTATAAAGACCAGCCCTTTGTAAGGGTAAGAGAGGATTTGTTAGAGACTCGATTTGTGAAGGATACGAATTTATGCGACATCAGTATACGAATGGATACTCGTACGAATCAACTCATTATCACTTCAGCTTTGGATAATTTAATCAAAGGGGCTTCCGGGCAGGCCGTTCAGAATATGAATCTTTTGTTTGGATTAGATGAAAATCATGGGTTAATGTAACATTTGAGGAGGTAATATGATGAAAATTATTAAAGACAAAAGTATTTCACACGTCAATGGCTTTCAAGCCATTGGACTTCATATCGGCATTAAGAAAAACAATTATAAAGACTTATCTCTGATCTACAGCAGCACTCCGGCAGTTGCCGCTGCTACTTTTACTACCAATGTTGTTAAGGCAGCTCCTGTTCTTATAGACATGGAACATATCAAGTCTCCTACAACACATGCACTGGTCATCAATAGTGGTAATGCTAATGCTTGCACAGGTGATGGAGGCTTTGAAAATGCTGTTGACATGGCAAAAACAACTGCTCAATGCTTAGGTATTTCTCCTTTGGAAGTTTTGGTTTACTCCACAGGTATTATAGGTGTACAATTGCCCATGGATAAAATCACTAAGGGTATTGAAAAAGCATCAGCTTCTCTAATATCTAACGGAAAGGATGCTTCTGCAGAGGCCATCATGACTACAGATACTTTTCCTAAAAGCATCTGTGTAGAAATCGAGCTATCGGGTAAAAAAGCAACCATTGCAGGGATTGCTAAAGGTTCAGGCATGATACACCCTAATATGGCAACCATGCTAAGCTATATCGTAACGGATGCTAATATTACAAAAGAAATGCTGAATGAAATTCATAAGGAAAGCGTTTATAAAACTTATAATATGATTTCCGTCGATGGGGATACCAGTACAAATGATACTGCTACCATTATGGCTAACGGAACTGCAAACAATCCTCTTATTGATGGTAAGAATAAAGATTATGATACCTTCAAAGAAGCGCTGGATTTTGTCAATGAAGCATTAGCTAAAATGATTGCAAAGGATGGAGAGGGTGCTACTAAGCTGATAGAAGCCGTCGTAAAAGGCGCAAAATCATTAGACGATGCAAAAAAATGCGCAAAATCTGTTATTTCATCTAGTCTGGTGAAAACAGCCATCTTTGGCTCTGATGTGAATTGGGGTAGAGTATTATGCGCTATGGGTTACTCAGGAGGCCAATTTGATCCATTAAAAGTTGATCTATCGTTTTCCAGCATTAATGGAACTATGGAAGTATTCCATCATGGTGTCCCTTTAGAAATTGATGAAGATTTAGCATTAAAAATATTAGATACTGATTCGATTATTATCAATATCCATTTAAACGATGGTAACTATGAAGCTAAAGCCTGGGGCTGTGATTTAACCTATGAGTATGTCAAAATCAATGGGGAATATAGAACATAAAAAATAAGTAAGGATATTTTTGCATCTAACGTTTATGCAAAAATATCCTTTTATTTTTCATAGTATTGAAAAGCGTCATATTGCTGTGGATCAATATTGTGTGGTATTTAATATGAGGTTCGGAGGTATACCTCATGTACCTACCCGCGTTAATCAATTACTTTCAAGAAGGTCGAGTAATAGGAAGTCAAAGTTTAGATAATGTCTTTGTTTCGAGCACATTTCTATTTTGATCTTCATCTACTATATTATATGTAAATCCTTATTTATTGTTACTATTTGAAATATATTGTCATAATTTCTGATTTGTTGTTTGTTTCATAAAAAAAAGCCTTGAATTTTCAAGGCACTAAGAATAAATTTTTTTTAAGTATTAAAGTATTTGTTTATGTCTTTTATTTTAATATCTTACTGGTCTTCCTCTTCAATTTCCACGTCTTCTTTGAGATCTTCTATTCCTTGGGTTTTTATTTCTTTTTCAGGTTTTTCCGGTTCCATTTCTCCTTGAGGTCCTTCTGCTCCTGTTTCTCCTTTTGGCCCTTGTGGTCCTTTCGGCCCTTTCGGTCCTTTTTCTCCTTTTTCTCCTTTTTGCCCTCGTGGCCCTTCTGATCCTTTTTCTCCTTTTGGCCCTTCCAGTCCTCGAGAACCTTTTTCTCCTCGTGGTCCTCTTGGTCCTTGAGATCCTTCTGGCCCCTTCTCTCCTTTTGGTCCTTGCGGCCCTTCCGGTCCTCTTTCTCCTTTTGGCCCTTGTGGTCCTTGAGGGCCCTTTTCTCCTCTTGGTCCTTTAGGCATATACTTATTTATAGAACGTAATCGAGACATATCAGAATTCAAAAATAACACATCCTTTAATTTTTATTTTTCATAACTATTATATGCAGGATGTGGTTAAGGTGGTACTTAAGGTGGTACGATGTATGGGAATATAGCCCACATTTACTGGTAATACAATATATGTAAAGAGGGTATTTCACTTTTAATATTTAAAGGTGAAAATATCCTCTTGTTACAGAATTCCTAGTTTACGGAATCGATAATAGAATAGTTGCTGCTGCACCATTTTGAAGTGTTTCACCAGTAGTAAATCTCACTGCTAATAAATCACATGTATTAACAGCAAAATTTGCAGTTACAAATGCACAACAATTTGGAGGATTTGGTCCTGATATAGTTATGCTTATCCCAGTAGGAACAGCAGTGACGCCACAATCAGTACTTACAAATATCTCCCCTGTAACCGATTCACCGACAAATAAAGTCTCGTCTCGGATACTTAATGCAAAACCTGTAATCGTAGCATCTTGTGCTATGACTACATTATTTTCTACAAAATTGGATGATTCGGTACCTAAACCTAAAAAGTCATTATTTGTAATAGTTTCATCTGTTGCTAGATAGATCGTACTTCCCCCTGGGCCGGTTGGACCGGTTGCTCCAGTTGGTCCTGTTGCTCCGGTTGGACCTGTCGGTCCGGTTGATCCTGTTGCGCCAGTTGCACCTGTCGGGCCGGTCGGGCCGGTTGCACCTGTCGGTCCTGTTGCCCCGGTTGGGCCTGTGGCTCCTGTTGCACCCGTTGGTCCTGTCGCTCCAGTGGCTCCGGTTGGACCCGTTGCACCCGTTGGACCTGTTGGTCCTGTCGGGCCGGTGGCTCCTGTTGCCCCTGTTGCTCCTGTTGGACCCGTTGCACCTGTTGGTCCTGTTGGTCCTGTAGCGCCCGTTGGTCCTGTTGCACCAGTGGCTCCTGTTGGGCCGGTTGCTCCTGTTGGACCCGTTGCACCTGTTGGTCCTGTGGCTCCCGTTGGGCCCGTTGCGCCCGTTGCACCTGTGGCGCCTGTTGGTCCGGTTGCACCCGTTGGTCCTGTGGCTCCTGTTGCACCCGTTGCACCTGTTGCACCAGTGGCTCCCGTTGGTCCTGTGGCTCCGGTTGCACCCGTTGCACCTGTTGCACCTGTCGGTCCTGTTGCTCCTGTTGCCCCTGTTGCTCCTGTTGCACCCGTTGGTCCTGTTGGACCCGTTGCTCCTGTGGCTCCTGTTGGGCCTGTTGGCCCAGTGGCTCCTGTTGGTCCTGTCGGACCTGTTGGTCCCGTTGGTCCCGTTGGACCTGTTGTGCCTGTCGCACCTGTTGGTCCTGTGGCTCCCGTTGGTCCTGTTGCACCCGTTGCACCAGTGGCTCCTGTCGGGCCAGTTGCACCTGTTGCACCCGTTGGACCCGTGGCTCCTGTTGCTCCGGTTGCCCCTGTCGGTCCTGTGGCTCCGGTTGCACCCGTTGGGCCAGTCGGTCCTGTTGCTCCTGTTGCTCCTGTTGCGCCCGTTGGGCCTGTTGCTCCAGTCGGGCCAGTTGATCCTGTGGCTCCTGTCGCTCCGGTTGGCCCCGTTGGGCCGGTTGGTCCTGTCGCGCCTGTTGCTCCTGTCGGTCCTGTTGGTCCTGTTGGCCCCGTTGCTCCTGTTGCACCTGTTGGTCCAGTCGGTCCTGTTGCCCCGGTGGCTCCTGTTGCTCCTGTTGCGCCAGTTGGTCCAGTCGGTCCTGTTGCTCCCGTTGCTCCCGTTGCTCCTGTTGGCCCTGTTGCGCCTGTCGCGCCCGTTGCTCCTGTTGCTCCGGTTGGACCCGTTGCTCCTGTTGCTCCTGTTGCACCCGTTGCACCTGTTGCTCCTGTTGGTCCTGTTGCACCTGTGGCTCCCGTTGCACCTGTTGGACCAGTTGGACCTGTCGCTCCTGTCGGGCCGGTTGGTCCTGTGGCTCCTGTTGGACCGGTTGGGCCGGTTGCACCTGTGGCTCCTGTTGGTCCTGTGGCTCCCGTTGCCCCTGTTGGGCCAGTCGGTCCTGTTGGTCCGGTTGCACCAGTTGCTCCTGTTGGACCTGTGGCACCGGTTGCACCTGTTGGACCGGTTGGTCCTGTCGCTCCGGTTGGGCCAGTTGCACCCGTCGCTCCCGTTGGTCCTGTTGGACCCGTTGGTCCGGTGGCGCCTGTTGCTCCTGTCGCACCCGTTGGCCCTGTTGCTCCTGTTGGACCTGTCGGTCCTGTTGGTCCTGTTGGGCCGGTGGCTCCGGTTGGTCCTGTAGCTCCTGTTGCACCTGTTGGACCCGTGGCTCCGGTGGCTCCCGTTGGGCCAGTTGGTCCTGTGGCTCCTGTTGCACCTGTCGGGCCTGTTGGACCCGTTGGTCCCGTTGCTCCAGTTGGTCCTGTGGCTCCTGTTGGGCCTGTTGGCCCAGTGGCTCCTGTTGGACCTGTTGCACCTGTGGGCCCTGTTGCCCCGGTGGCTCCCGTTGGTCCGGTTGGGCCTATCGCGCCTGTTGCTCCAGTGGCTCCTGTTGGGCCGGTTGCTCCTGTTGGGCCTGTTGGACCTGTCGCTCCCGTTGCGCCTGTTGCTCCAGTGGCTCCCGTTGGACCTGTTGGACCCGTTGCACCTGTCGGTCCTGTGGCTCCGGTTGGTCCTGTTGGACCCGTTGCTCCAGTCGGTCCTGTTGCTCCGGTTGGCCCTGTTGGTCCTGTTGCACCTGTCGCGCCCGTTGCTCCGGTTGGACCTGTGGCTCCTGTTGGGCCAGTCGGTCCGGTTGGCCCTGTTGCGCCTGTCGCTCCGGTTGGGCCCGTTGCACCTGTGGCACCTGTTGGACCCGTTGGTCCTGTTGCTCCTGTTGGTCCTGTTGGGCCAGTTGGTCCTGTTGGGCCAGTTGGTCCGGTTGCACCAGTGGCTCCAGTCGGTCCGGTTGCACCAGTGGCTCCAGTCGCGCCGGTTGCACCCGTGGCTCCTGTTGCACCTGTTGCGCCCGTTGCTCCGGTTGGTCCTGTGGCTCCTGTTGCTCCTGTTGCGCCCGTTGATCCAGTGGCTCCTGTCGCACCCGTTGGGCCAGTTGGTCCTGTTGCACCTGTTGCTCCTGTTGGGCCGGTTGCACCTGTTGGGCCAGTCGGGCCTGTGGCTCCTGTTGCTCCGGTTGCGCCCGTTGGGCCTGTTGCCCCTGTTGCTCCTGTCGGACCTGTTGGACCCGTTGCACCTGTCGGCCCTGTTGCTCCGGTTGGTCCTGTTGGACCCGTTGCTCCAGTCGGTCCGGTTGCTCCTGTTGCACCTGTCGGGCCTGTTGGTCCCGTGGCTCCGGTGGCTCCCGTTGGTCCTGTTGCTCCCGTTGCCCCGGTTGGTCCGGTTGCCCCTGTTGCTCCTGTCGGACCTGTTGCTCCTGTTGGGCCAGTTGGTCCTGTTGCCCCGGTGGCTCCTGTTGCTCCTGTTGGACCCGTTGCTCCAGTCGGGCCGGTTGGTCCTGTAGCGCCCGTTGCTCCAGTGGCGCCTGTTGCCCCTGTTGGGCCAGTCGGTCCTGTTGCTCCTGTCGGTCCTGTTGGTCCTGTGGCTCCTGTTGGACCGGTTGGTCCTGTGGCTCCAGTGGCTCCTGTTGGACCTGTCGGGCCTGTTGCCCCCGTTGGTCCTGTGGCTCCTGTTGGGCCAGTTGGACCTGTCGCTCCTGTCGGGCCGGTTGGTCCTGTTGCACCTGTGGCTCCCGTTGGACCCGTTGGACCTGTCGCTCCTGTTGCGCCTGTTGCTCCAGTTGGGCCTGTTGGCCCCGTTGATCCTGTTGCACCAGTGGCTCCTGTCGCACCAGTAGCTCCAGTTGGGCCTGTTGCGCCTGTTGGGCCAGTTGGACCTGTTGCACCTGTCGGGCCAGTTGCTCCTGTTGGGCCAGTCGGTCCTGTCGCTCCTGTTGGACCTGTTGCACCTGTTGGACCTGTTGGTCCAGTCGCTCCGGTTGCACCCGTGGCTCCTGTTGCACCTGTGGCTCCTGTCGGGCCGGTTGGACCCGTTGCACCTGTTGGACCTGTCGCTCCAGTTGGTCCTGTGGCCCCGGTTGCTCCTGTTGGACCTGTGGCTCCGGTGGCTCCTGTTGGACCGGTTGGTCCTGTTGGACCCGTCGGTCCTGTTGCTCCTGTCGGACCTGTTGCACCCGTTGGGCCTATTGGACCTATTGGACCTGTTGGTCCTGTTGGTCCGGTTGCACCTGTTGCGCCTGTCGGTCCTGTTGGTCCTGTTGCACCTGTTGCACCTGTTGGGCCAGTCGGTCCTGTTGCTCCAGTCGGTCCTGTTGGACCCGTTGGTCCGATTGGACCTGTTGGACCTGTGGCTCCTGTTGGACCTGTTGGTCCTGTGGCTCCAGTCGGGCCTGTTGGACCCGTTGGTCCGGTTGGGCCGGTTGGACCTGTCGCTCCTGTTGGTCCGGTTGGGCCGGTGGCTCCAGTCGGTCCTGTTGCTCCCGTTGGTCCTGTGGCTCCTGTTGGACCTGTTGCGCCTGTTGCGCCCGTTGGTCCTGTTGCACCTGTTGGTCCAGTCGATCCTGTGGCTCCTGTTGGACCCGTTGCGCCTGTTGGACCGGTCGGGCCTGTTGCTCCAGTGGCTCCCGTTGGTCCTGTGGCTCCAGTTGGACCCGTTGCACCTGTCGCGCCCGTTGGGCCTGTTGCTCCTGTTGGACCTGTTGGGCCGGTTGCACCCGTTGATCCTGTCGGTCCTGTTGGGCCTGTTGCTCCAGTTGGTCCTGTGGCTCCTGTTGGGCCTGTTGGCCCAGTGGCTCCTGTTGGGCCTGTCGGACCTGTTGCACCCGTTGGTCCGGTTGGTCCTGTTGCTCCTGTTGTACCCGTTGCCCCTGTCGGTCCTGTTGGACCTGTGGCTCCGGTTGCGCCCGTTGGGCCTGTCGGTCCAGTGGCTCCCGTTGGTCCTGTTGCTCCTGTTGGTCCGGTTGCACCTGTCGCTCCTGTCGGGCCGGTTGCACCTGTCGCTCCGGTTGGTCCTGTCGGACCTGTTGCACCCGTTGATCCTGTTGGACCCGTTGCACCTGTGGCTCCTGTTGGGCCTGTTGCACCTGTGGCTCCCGTTGGTCCGGTTGGGCCTGTTGCTCCGGTTGGCCCGGTTGGGCCTGTTGCTCCGGTTGGCCCCGTTGCTCCTGTCGGCCCAGTTGGTCCGGTTGGCCCTGTCGGGCCTGTGGCGCCGCCACAATCTATATTTATATTACAAGAATCATCATATCCATATGCTGAATTTTTTTTCTTTTTTTTGCAGCTTATATTATTTAAACTGCCGGTGTCTGTGTTCACATAATCACATCCCTCCTTTTTTATTATATGAAAACAACAATTATTTGTTAGTTTATGTCAGCATATAAAGAATTTTTGGTGCTATCTGCCTTTCTTTTATTAACCAATATAATAAATATCTCATATAGTAATATAGGGAATTTAAATGAAATGAGGAATCAAGCTTGGTTAGCATTAGTTTGTGTATGATTGTTAAAAATGAAGACGACGTGATAGAGAGGTGTCTTTCATCGGTTAGTGATTTAGTAGATGAAATTATTATTGTGGATACTGGGTCAACCGATAAAACGATAGAAATTGTAAAAAAGTTTACGGATAAAATCTATGAATTCCCTTGGATCAATGACTTCTCAGCTGCTCGAAACTTTTCTTTTAGCAAGGCTGAAAAAGATTATATCTTTTGGATTGATGCAGATGAAGTCATGTATGAAGAAGACAGGGAAAAGTTTAGAACATTGAAAGAAACATTAGATTATTCAGTAGACTCTGTAACCATGCGTAATAATGAAGCATTTGATGAGGAAGGCAATGTTACATTTTCATTTAGACGAAACAGACTTGTAAAGAGAGAAAATAATTTTAAATGGAAAGGTGCTTGCCATAATCTTTTAGTTGTAAGCGGTAATATCATTAACAGTGACATTGGCATTGCTCATAAAAAATTAAAAAAGAGAACCGATCGAACTTTAAAAATGTTCCAAAATAGACTTGAGAATGGTGAGAATTTTAATGTCAGAGACTTATATTATTATGCTAATGAATTATATGATCATAAGCTCTATGAAGAAGCTTTGGTATTCTATAATAAAGTCATTAATAGGTCTGATGGGTGGTATGAAAATAAAATCTATGCTTGTGGCAGAGTTTCAGACTACTATGCTTCCATAGGTGAACTTCATAACGCTTTTAAGTATGCATTTAAATCCTTTGAATACGCTTTACCAAGGGCAGAATTTTGCTGCAGGATAGGAAAACTGTTTATCGGGCAAAACAAAATTAGTGAAGCGATATTTTGGTATGAAATAGCTGCCAATCTAGAGAAACCGAAAGAAAGTTGGGGTTTTTTTATTGAGCCATACTGGACCTGGATTCCTAATATACAATTATGTATTTGTTATGATAAACTAGGCGATCATGAAAAAGCCTTTCAATATAATGAAATAGCCAGAAGTTATGTCCCAAAGAATGAATCGGTACTACACAATGTTGAATATTTTAAAAAATTAGGTTATGAATAAAAAGGAGGTTATCAGGTGGCAACCATCAACTTACTCGAAATTGAAAAAAGTTTACCAAACGAAATAGCACAGTTATGTAAAGATTTTGAATCCATTAATAAATCTATGATGAATGAAAAAATGTATCGATTTATAGCAGCTTCGATTATGAGTGTAGAAATTAATGATCCTGATTATCTATTAGAAATTGGTACTTTTAGAGGTCTAACAGCGGTTTTTATTGCCAAGTTATTGAATCATATGAACAAAAATAATAAGGTAGTAAGCATTGACCCTTTTCAGCGATTAGAAAATGGCAGAATTACAGGAAATCATAACTCCTATATGAATAATATTATAAATCATGAAGTACAAGATCAATGTATAGTTATATCAGCATTTTCACAACAAGTAGCTCCAATTATTCCAGGTAATATTCCATTCATTTTAATCGATGGCGGGCATTCATACGAGGATGTTATGAGTGATTTTCAGCAATATCTTTATAAACTTAAAATAGGGGGAATCGCTTTAATTGATGACCCAAAATATGCCGGTGTGGCTCAAGCTATAAATGAATATATACGAAATAATAATAGCTTTGAAATATTAACAGATGGTTCATGTTTTGTTGTTAAGCGTTTGTATTAACAATATCTGCTAATATATTATTATTAAAGTTAAACTGAAAACTCAGGAAACGCTGAATTTTAGACTGAAGACAAGATTCTTTGCAATTGAATGCAGGCGTATAAGTATTCGTTTCTTGTGTTAATTTGGCTAGAAAATTTAATGCGAAAACGAATATTTATGGGACTGCATTCAATTTGTCTACAACCTTAAACTCAGGAGGCCCCTGAGTTTTGTTTTATTCACATAATATATATTTTCCTTTTACGAATATGGCTTCAGCTTTTCCAGTCAGCTTTATGCCGTGAAAAGGTGTGTTTTTTCCCTTTGATTTAAATGTATTTTTATTGACAGTCCATTGCTTATGGGGATCTATTATAGTTATGTCTGCTGCTGATCCAACCTTTAGGGTTCCTTTATCCAGGTTTAACAGCTTTGCAGGTTTTAAACTCATCAATTCTATAAGCCTCATTATGTCTATCTTTTCTGTCTTTACCAAATAAGTTAAAGCTACTCCAAGAGCTGTCTCAAGACCTACTATTCCATTGGCAGCATCTAGCAGCGGCTTATTCTTATCTTCTTCTGTATGAGGAGCGTGGTCTGTGGCAATGGCATCTATGGTGCCATCTGCCAATCCTTTAATAATTGCCTGTACGTCTTTGTCTGCCCTTAAAGGAGGACTCATTTTAGCATAGGAACCGTTTGATATAATGGCTTTTTCGGTTAAAGCAAAGTGGTGGGGCGTCACTTCACAGGTGACTTTGACACCTCTTTTTTTTGCTCTTCTTACCAATTCTACACTGTTGCCTGAAGATATATGTTGTATATGTATCTTTGCACCTATTGCCTCTGCTAATAAAATATCTCTTTCAACCATAATATCCTCTGATGCATTAGGTCTTCCTTGAAGTCCTAACTGTTCCGAAACCTGGCCTCTGTTAACGCTGTTATCATATATAAGGTTAGTATCTTCACAATGCACGCTGGTAAGCAAATCATTCTTTTTCGCTTCACCCAATGCCTCGTACATAATTCTTGCATTCATTACCGTCATGCCATCATCTGTAATTCCTACAATTCCTGCTCTTTTCATTGCTGTAAAATCACTTAATTGTTTCCCGGCTGACGATTGAGTGATACTTCCCATTGTTAATACATTTACAGGCGCTTTTTTTCCTTTATTCAATACCGCTTGAATCACTTCTGCATGATCTACTACGGGATTGGTGTTGGGCATACATACAATAGTGGTAAAGCCTCCTGCCGCTGCTGCTTCACTTCCTGTGGCAATGGTTTCTTTTTTTTCAAACCCAGGTTCTCTTAAATGTACATGCATGTCAATAAGCCCCGGAGTGACATATTTTCCTTCCGCATCGATTATGTTCTCACATTCTATTGATATGTTTTTTGCTAATTCTTTTATTTGTCCCTCTTCAATCCGAATATCCATGGTTTCGGATAAGTTTTGGCTTGGATCAATAATCGTCCCATTCTTAATTAATAAATTCATTTTACACCACCTTTTTTATCCCCTATCTTCTAAAAAAACAGCCTTTCGGCTGTTTTTTTACACTGGATATACCTGGTCTTCTTCATTCAATAGTTCTGCGTCTATTTTATATCTTTGAGCATTTCTATACTTGAAAAAATCAATGGCTACAGCAGGGAATAATGCATAGGACAATACATCTTCTTCCTGTTCTATATACTGCTTGATTTCTTTTCTGATTTTTTCAAGTTCCGGCTCGATTAAGTCTGCAGGTCTGCAAGTTACGGCTTCATCATCCCCAATAATTTTCTTAACGATTTCTTCTTTAATTGGAACAGTCGTTTTTCCATACATACCTTTTACTAGATTCTTAGCTTCTTTTGTTACCATTTTGTATCTCTCACCTGTTACAACATTCAACACCGCTTGGGTTCCTACAATCTGGCTGGACGGCGTTACAAGTGGCGGGAATCCAAGATCTTCTCTTACCTTAGGCACCTCTTTTAATACCTCTTCGTATTTATCCATAGCATTTTGTTGCTTAAGCTGAGAAACTAGGTTAGACAACATACCTCCCGGCACTTGATAAATGAGTGTATTGATATCTACACCCATAACCTTAGGGTCTAATAGTCCACTTTTAAGGCTCTTTTCTCTTAAAGGCCTAAAATGCTCTGCAATTTCAGTTAATAGTTTCATATCAAAACCTGTATCGTACTCAGTGCCTTTTAATGTCGCTACCATTGGCTCCGTAGGTGGTTGTGCCGTACCTCCGGAGAATGGTGAAATCGCAGTATCAACGATATCCACTCCAGCTTCAATAGCTTTAAGGTAAGTCATACTTCCAAGTCCACTTGTAGCATGAGTATGCAAATTAATTGGAATCGATATTTTTTCCTTCATTGCTTTAACTAAATCATAAGTACCAAAAGGATCTAATAACCCAGCCATATCCTTAATACATATAGAGTCCGAACCCATCTGCTCCAGTTCCATAGCTAAATCAATAAAAGCTTCATTCGTATGAACAGGACTGATGGTGTATGAAATAGTCCCTTGAGCATGGCCCCCAGCCTTTTTAGTAGATTCTATGGCCTTCTGAAGGTTTCTGGTATCATTCAGTGCATCAAATATTCTAATGATATCAATACCATTTTCTACTGCTCTTTTTACAAACTCTTCAACAACATCATCCGCATAATGCTTATATCCAAGGATATTTTGTCCTCTCAAAAGCATTTGCAGCTTGGTGTTTTTTACTCGCTTTCTGATTGTTCTAAGTCTTTCCCAAGGATCTTCATTGAGAAATCGTAAGCAAGCGTCATAAGTTGCTCCACCCCACATTTCCAGTGCGTTATAGCCTACTTGATCAAGTTTCTCCAATATAGGCACCATATCCTCTGTTCGCATTCTGGTTGCAATTAGGGACTGGTGGGCATCTCTTAGTATGGTTTCTGTAATTTTTACTTTCGCCAATTCAGTTCCCTCCTTATATCATTATTTTATTTTTTATTTAGCAAATGAATTATTGAACTCTATTATATAATGTATTATTTTCCGGTTCAATACCAAAACCATTTTTTTTTAAAACCTGAGTATGAAATCATGTAACATATTTTAAATATTATACATGATATATTGTACATCATAAATTATTTCTTATAACATATAAAGATTACAGCTAGGGTTTCCATACTATGAATCAGTTATACATAAACTCCCGCCATAATTATGACGGGAGTATTAAAAGTCTATTCAATGCTTTAGATTACTTTTTAATTGGATACAGCTCTCTCTTTGTATAATGGGTATGAAGTAATCTGTGGGATCTATGTCCGTTGGGTTCTTCAAGGAAATCTTCATAAAGCTTCATCACTTGGCTGTTCTTATGAGATTTTCTTTCAGGTAATACCAGATCTTCTTCATATAGAGCTTTTGCTCTTTCTACTCTGATATCGATATCCATAAGGGTTTTAGCATCTACATGAGGTTGACCCCCACCGCAGACACATCCACCGCTGCAACCCATGATCTCGATGAAGTGATAATCAGCAGTTCCTGCTCTTACCATATCCATGACTTTCTTGGCATTAGCAGTTCCATGTGCAACAGCAACTTTTACAGTTAGATCACCTATGGTGACTTCTGCTTCCTTAACGCCTTCAACACCTCTTACCGGTTTGTAGTCTACATCTTTAAGATCCGTTTCGCCAACGATATCAGCTACAGTTCTTATAGCAGCTTCCATAACACCACCGGTAGTACCGAAGATAACACCTGCACCTGTGTATTCCCCAACCAAATCTTGGTCACATTGTGCATCATCATCCAATACTTCGTAGTTTAGTCTGGCTTGCTTGATCATTCTGGCAAATTCTCTTGTTGTTATTGAAGCATCCACATCATCAATCATTTCAGGTCTTTGAATCTCAGTTTTCTTAGACGTACATGGCATTACGGATACAACAAACATTTTCTTTGGATCTATATTATTCTTTTCTGCATAGTATGATTTTAATATAGCACCCATCATATTTTGAGGAGATTTACATGTGGATAAATTCTCCAGTAAATCAGGATAGTTAAATTCACAGTATCGAACCCATCCAGGAGAGCAAGATGTTACCATTGGTAATACACCATTTTCTTTTATTCTAGATATAAGCTCTGTGCCTTCTTCCAAGATGGTTAAATCAGCTGCAAAGTTAGTATCGAATACTTTATCAAATCCTAATTTTCTCAAAGCATCAAACATTTTGCCTGTTGCTCTTGTCCCAATAGGATATCCAAATTCTTCACCAAGTCCTGCTCTTACTGCGGGAGCTGTTTGAGCGACTACGAATATTTCCGGATCATCGATGGCTTCCCATACTTTGTCAATATCATCTTTTTCTCTCAGTGCTGCTACAGGACAAGCTTCAATACACTGTCCACAGTAGATACAAGGTGCATCGTCCATACTCACTTCAAAAGCAGGCGCAACTCTTGTATCAAAACCTCTATTAACAAAATCTAGGATACCAATATCTTGAACTTTTCTGCATGTGTTGACACATCTGCCGCATAAGATACATTTGTTTGGATCTCTTACGATAGAGTGAGAAACACTATCGATGGTCAGTGTTTCTTTTTGTCCATCATAAGGTATGTCATTGATACCTAAGTCTTTAGATAGTTTTTGAAGTTCACAATCTTCACTTCTTACACAAGTTGTACATTCTCTATTATGGTTAGATAAAATCAATTCCAGTGTAGATTTTCTAGCATCTCTAACTTTTTTACTTTTTGTGTTCACTACCATACCATCATATACCGGATACACACATGATGCTTGTAAAGCTCTGGCACCTTCCAGCTCTACAACACACATTCTACATGCACCTACTTCATTGATGTCTTTCAGATAACACAATGTGGGAATATCAATTCCTGCTTGCTTTGCTGCTTCTAATACAGTAAAGCTTTCAGGTACTGATAATTCAATACCATCTATTTTTACATTCACTTTATCCATTTCGACCTACTCCTTTCCTTAACCTTTTACTATGGCTTTGAAAGGACACGCATCTAGGCAAGCGCCGCATTTAACACAATTGTCCTGATCAATTTCATAGATTGTTTTACCTTTTTCTCCAGAAATACATGAAGTTGGGCACTTAGCTGCACAGATACCGCATTTTTTACACATGTCTCCAACCACTTTATACTCTAGTAAGTCTTGACATACGCCGGCAGGGCATCTTTTGTCATTAATGTGTGCCTCATACTCGTCTCTAAAGAATCTTAAAGTAGATAATATTGGGTTAGGTGAAGTTTGTCCTAGTCCGCATAGTGCTGATTGTTTGATGTTATATGCTAATTTTTCTAATCTATCTATATCTTCCGGCTCACCTTCGCCACTGGTAATTTTTTCTAAGATTTCATACATTCTCTTTGTTCCGATACGACAAGGCGGACATTTACCACATGATTCATCCATTGTAAATTCTAAGAAGAACTTAGCAACATCAACCATACAGTTGTCTTCATCCATAACTACCATACCGCCGGAACCCATCATAGAGCTTAATTCAATTAAGTTATCGTAATCGATTTCAGTATCCAAATGATCTGCTGTGATACATCCGCCTGATGGTCCACCGGTTTGAACCGCTTTGAATTTCTTTCCGTTTGGTATACCGCCACCGATTTCATAAATAACTTCTCTCAAAGTTGTTCCCATAGGAATTTCTACTAAACCTGTGTTGTTGATTTTACCAGTCAATGCAAAAACTTTTGTTCCCTTGCTCTTTTCTGTACCGATGCTTGAGAACCATTCAGCTCCATTGATAATAATTTGTGGGATATTTGCATAAGTTTCAACGTTGCTTAAAAGTGTTGGTTTTTCCCATAATCCTTTAATCGCCGGGAAAGGTGGTCTTGGTCTAGGCATACCTCTTTTTCCTTCAATTGAGTTCAATAAGGCTGTTTCCTCTCCACACACGAAGGCCCCTGCACCTAAACGGATTTCTAAATCAAACTCAAATCCTGAGTCAAAAATATTTTCACCTAATAATCCAATTTCTTTTGCTTGGTCGATGGCTATTTGTAATCTCTTAACAGCAATTGGATATTCTGCTCTAACATAGATATATCCTTTATTGGCTCCTATAGCATAACCCGCAATGGTCATAGCTTCAACAACCGCATGAGGATCTCCCTCTAGGATAGAACGGTCCATAAATGCACCCGGATCTCCTTCATCCGCGTTACAAACAACATATTTTTGTCCGCCTTGAATTTTACTCGCAAATTCCCACTTCTTACCTGTAGGGAATCCGCCACCGCCACGACCGCGTAATCGGGCATCTTGGATCACTTGAGTTACATCTAACGGCTTCATCTCAGTTAGAACTTTACCTAATGCTCTATAGCCATCTAATGCAATATATTCGTTAATATTTTCCGGATCAATAATTCCACAGTTTTTAAGTGCTATTCTTTTTTGTTTTTTATAAAAATCTACATTGTTTAATGATTGAATGGTGTCTTTTTCAAAAGCACCTTTATATAAAAAGTCTTTAACAATTCTACCTTTTAATAAATGTTCTTCTACAATAGTCGGTACTTTAGCTGCTTCTACTCTTGAGTAGAACGCACCTTCAGGATATACAATACATATTGGACCTTCTTCACATAGTCCAAAGCATCCTGTTCTTACAACTTGGACTTCTTTTTCAAGTCCTTGCTTTTTTAATTCTTTTTCAAATGTTTCAATTATAGTTTCCGAATGAGATGCTGTACATCCAGTTCCACCACAAACCAAAACATGCGCTCTGTATAGATCCATAGTTTTTAACCTCCCAGCTTACCATAAGATCTCTCTATCTTTGATTTTCCGATAGTATCTTGATTAATAATTATCTTCAACAGTGCCGTGAGACGTATATTTTGCTTCTGCACTTCCGATAGTGTATTCATCAATAACATTACCGTTTACGATGTGTTCTGCTATAACCTTTTTAGCTCTGTCCGGTGTCATTTCTATATAAGTTACTTTTTCTTTTCCGGCTTCATGTACTTCAATGATAGGCTCAAATCGACAGACTCCGATACATCCTGTCTGGTTCACCGTTACGTATTTAAGATTTCTTAATTTAACTTCTTCAATTAGTGCTTGTAAAATAGGCCTAGCGCCTGCACTGATTCCGCAAGTTGCCATACCTACAACTATTCTAATGTCTTTGCTATCATCTCTTACACACATGTTTAATAATGCTTCTTCGCGAATTTTAGCGAGTTCGTCTAACGATTTCATTTCACATACCTCCTAGTGCAAATTACTTTTTGTATTTTGCAAGTATATCTTTAATGTCAGATTCTTCTAAACGTCCATATACATCTTCGTTAACAGTCAAAACAGGTGCCAATCCACAGGCCCCTATACATCGCGTTGCCTCTAAAGTAAACATTCCATCTGCTGATGTTTCTCCAACTTGAATACCAATGTCTTCAACAATTAAATCAATCAATTTTTGAGCGCCTCTAACATAACACGCCGTACCCATACAGACAGCTATCGTATACTCACCAGTAGGTGTTAATCTAAATTGAGAATAGAATGTTACAACTCCATATACCTCTGCTAAAGGCATATCAAGTTTTTCCGCAATTTCTTTTTGGACTTCGATAGGCAAACATCCAAAAACTTCTTGTGCTTCTTGCAGCACAAGCATCAGAGCCCCATCGACTCCCTCATACTTTTCGATCACTTTGTCCAGTTTCGCAAAGTTTTCTTCACATAAAAAACTGGTAGGCATAGTACCCTTCTCCTTTCGTTGATAAATCCCTTATTTATTTGAATCGTTCGTTATGCAAATTGGGTCAAGTTTTGATAACCTATTCACAAACTTCGTTACGATTATAACAAAGTTTCCGGTGTTTGTGAATACACATTTTCGCCTTTTTTTCAGAAAATATTTACTTTTTAATCCAAACCCTGTATATTTTACTTTTTTTAAAACAAACTAATATATTTCACGTAGAAAAATGTCTAAATACTTCAAATTTTCTGAATTTATTCACTTTTCAATCTATTGCTAATTTTACATTTTCTGTAACCTAGTATATCAGATTGATAATTTTTAAACAATTATGGGCTTATGCCATCCATGCTAAGGATATTAAAATTGGGGGATTAGGGGTTAGAAGTCAGTGAATTGAGGGGATTACATACACCTGATCTGGTTGGTTATTTCTAATTTTGACAACGCTTTTAAAGAAATCTAATGGTTAATTTTTAATCATACATCCTAAGCCCAGATTATTCACGATAAATGAATACTCTGGGCTAATTATCTTTTATTACCTCATTCTTTTTCAATATCGGCCGTGTTTTTACTAGAATTATTGAGATTGCAAAAGTGAGGACCTCTGCAATGGATGGAGAAATCCACAATCCATTTACATCATATATCTTAGGCAATGTAAACAAGGCTATAAATATAAATACAAAACCCCTGAGCACCTGTATGATGGCTGATTCTTTTGCTTTTTCTACAGCTTGAAAATATGCACTGTACAGCATATTCAATCCGGTAAATACTATACCTAGGAAAAATAATTTCATTGCATGAGACGTCAGGGATACCAACTCTTCTTCATTATTAAACATTCGGATAATAATATCCGCTTCCTTAATACTTACGATAATAACGGTTATTCCAATTAATAAGGTAGCATAAAAGGCCAGTTGAACAATTTTTTGAATACGCTCTTTCTTTTTTGCACCAAAATTAAAGCTTACTAAAGGTTGTAACGCTCCAGCCACTCCTGCAAAGCCTAGAATGACAAATTCATTAATGTATATCAATATTCCAAATGCAGCCACACCTAATTCTCCCAGCATATCTATAACAATCCAGTTTCCGGTAATGATTACTAATGTGACAGAAAGTTGGGATAAGCCATTGGGCACACCATTTCTCACAATCCGTATTATATCTTGCTTAAAAAATCGGGTTCTCTGAAAATACAATTGACCTTTCTGAAATAAAAAATGAGAGGTTAAATAGACACAGCTTACAATTTGTCCGATGCCTGTGGCAAGTGCAGCTCCTTTAAGTCCCCAAGAAAATATAAAGATAAAAACATAGTTCAATACAGTATTGGTTACAGCACCTAATATTAAAGATATCATAGCTTTTTTAGGCTCACCGTCATTTCTAACAGCATTTTCAAATACAATGGTTATGATATAAAATATAGAAAATAATGAGAAAACAAACAAATAATCTTTTGACCCTTGGAAGAGCTGTTCATTGGAACCCAGTAAGTAAACCAGCTGATCTATAAATATAACACTTAAAACTGTATATACCAAAGATACAATTATAGAAAGCATAAAAGCTTGGTTAAAAATATCGTTTGATTTTTGAAACTCCCCTTCTCCAAACTTAACGGATACAGCTGCGGCTGCACCAAATCCAATGGTAAAAGAAATGGCATTTAAAAAGGGAAATACCACACCTGCTATATTAATAGCCGCTAATCCATTACTGCCAATACCATGACCAATAAAGATGCCGTCCAGAATAATATGTATGGATAAAACCATTAGTCCTGCTGCGGACATAATAAAATAGTGGATAAAAATTTTTACTACCGAATCATTGGTTAAGTCATATTTTTTTGACATAATATCCCTCGTTTCTTACCACTATATATTATAACCTTAACGTAAAGGTTAAAGTCAATATTAAAAGACATGGGCGTATGCAATACGCCCGACGCTATGGAAAAATGAACACAGGCGTATAAATATTCGTTAATGTATTCATTTGGAGAAAATGAACACAAAAAAACGAATATCCATACACCTGCATTCATTTTTCTAGTACTTTTTCGATAACCTGGGGCGTATGCAATTCAAATTAAGTTTTTATTTTATGATTTCAATAGCATCGCCTGTCTTTACTTTGCCGCCTTTGACAACTTTGGTGAAAATACCTTCTGCAGGCATAATGCAATGTCCTACTTTTTGTTTGATGGCACAGCCATGATGACATTCTTTTCCTATTTTAGATACTTCCTGAATGGTTTCTCCGATTTTAAGTTTCGTACCTATAGGCAAAGTGTGTAATTCTATTCCTATGGTGGTTATGTTTTCTGCAAAATCACCAAACTTTAATTCCAAGCCTTGTGCTCTCATTTTGTTGACGCTTTCTTCTGCAAGGAAACTGACCTGTCTGATATCCGTTCCACCGTGGGCATCGCCTTGGATACCGAAGTCTTCAATAAACATTGCTTCATTTACAGGATTTTTTATAACACCTTTTTTATCACTTGTATTAATAGCCAATACTTTTGCCATAGTAGCACGCCCTTTCCATTAATTAATCATCTTTAACGTATGTTCCGGATTTTCCGCCTTCTTTTCTGACTAGTCTGATATCTGTGATGGTCATATTTTTATCTACAGCCTTACACATGTCGTATATGGTTAAAGCAGCAATTGATACTGCATGGAGAGATTCCATCTCAATACCTGTTTTCCCGATCGTACCGGCACTTGCTTCTATATAAATAGCAGACTGTTCTTCATCTATCTGAAAATCCATCTCTACACTTGTAATAAATATGTTGTGACACATAGGTATATTAGAGGCTGTATTCTTTGCAGCCATAATGCCTGCTGTTTGAGCAACCGATAATACATCTCCCTTTTTTACCGTGCCTTCTTTTATTCTTTGAATGGTTTCTTTGGACATTTTTATTGTACCTCGAGCAACGGCTAATCTCTTGGTATCTTTCTTATGACCAACATTAACCATTTTAGGTCTTCCATGATCGTCCAAATGTGTCAGGTCCATAATCACCCTCCTATTCTATTCATATCTCTTATAACACGCTCGTCTTTTTCTAATAAAAAATGTTTCTGTGGCTTAGCTTCAATAGCGTCTTTTATTTTCTGGGTTAATACCTCAAAATCCTTAGTGGCCAATGCTTCTTTTAAATCGATTTCATCATTGCTGTGAAGACATGGTTTTAGTTTACCGTCTGCCGTTAGCCTAATTCTATTACAATCTCCGCAGAAGTGATTACTAATAGGATTAATAAAACCTATTTTTCCTATGGCTCCGGGGAATTGATAATATTTGGCTACCGAATGCTCCGATTCTACAGGTTTTAAGCCTTGGAGTTTGCTTAGAACTTCTTCATTGGATACAAATTCATAAGGGTTTTCAACTCCAACTTGTCCAATTGGCATTAATTCAATAAATCTTATATCAAAAGGTTTATTCAATGTGAGCTGAGCAAAATTAATGATTTCATCATCATTGAATCCTTTAATAATGACAGTATTAATCTTAATGGGATTTAGCTCTGCTGCTACGGCAGCATCCAACCCCAGAAAAACATCATCAATATTTCCACCTCTTGTAATGTCTTTGTATCTTGATTCAAAAAGGGAATCTATACTGATATTTACACGGTTTAGGCCGGCATTCTTTAAATCCTGCGCATAATCTTTTAGCAGTATGCCATTCGTCGTCATTGCCAAATCTTTAATACCGTCAACACCGGCAATCTTTTCAACCAATGATACAATGCCTCTTCTGACTAACGGCTCTCCCCCGGTAATTCTTATTTTATTAATCCCCAGCTGTGCCGAAGCTTTAACTATGGTATAAATATCTTCAAAAGACAATATGGTGTCATGTTCCTTTTTTTCAACCCCTTTTTCAGGCATACAATATTTACATCTTAAATTACATAAGTCTGTTACGGAAATACGTAAGTAATTGACTTCTCTTTTATAGCAGTCTTGCAATTCCTCTCACTCCTCTAGCAACCTTATATTTCCGATTTGATCAGCGCGATAGCCGCCTAGTCGGTTGAGTTCGTCTTTAAATTCCTTACTGGTTAAGCAATCTATAAACCTTTTTATCATCTCCGTCTGAATATATTTTTCAGGTATTGCAAAATCATATTCTTCATATCCAATTGAAATAAAATGAAGTCCAAAATGTTTAGCAGCTGAGTACACACCTACGGCAGCATCTGCGGAATGGGACTCTACGGCTGCAGCAGCAGAGGTATGCGTAGTCATCTCCCTTTGATAGCCTATTATTTGATTCATATCAACCCATTGTTTTTTTAATAAGTAATCGGTTAAGATTCTCGTCCCTGCACCTTTTTGACGGTTTACAAAAACAATATTCTCTTTTGTTAAATCCCTTAAATCTTTTATCTCTTTTGGATTTCCCGGTGCAGTCATAATCCCTTGTTCTCTTTTAACACCTTTAATGATTGCCATTTTCTCATTAGGAAAATATTTTTTAATATATGAGTCGTTGTATTCCCCTGTTGTTTCATCCAAAAGGTGTATCGGTGCAATATGGGTTTCTTCTCTTTTTAGCGCCATAATACCGCCCATGCTTCCAGTATGAGCAGAAGACAAGTGTGTATCCGGATACTTAAACTGAATCATATTTCCTAATAGATCTAAGATAATATCATGGCTTCCAATGGATACGATTGTATTTTTTATATGATTCATATCTTTCAACAGCTCAACTTCTACTTTTTCTGCAGCATCAAAGCCTTCACTGTTACGCGGCACTTTTAGTATTCCATCTGCTCGAACTAAAGACATGGTGACGCCGGCACCTCTATTTAAAGGCGTAGCAATCAACTTATCCCCTACTTGTCCCAATTTTATTCGCACATATTCCATGTGCTTTAAAGAGGATACAATGCGCCTGGATAGTGTCGCTTCTATTTTTTGTATTTGTTTGCTTTCCATATTCTGCATTTTAAACAGGGTTGTCTTTGCAAAAGTCTCAAAAGCAAAGTATGCCGACACAGGATATCCGGGTATCCCAAGGACAGGCGTTCCATCTACAAAGCCAAGGATCGTCGGTTTTCCCGGTTTTATTGCGATGCCATGGATAACCACTTCTCCCAGTTCTTCTATGATGGCTCTGGTATAGTCCTTGCTCCCGGCTGAAGACCCTGCATTGACGATTATCATGTGGTGATCTGAAACAGCTTCTTTTATGGTATTCTTAAGCAGATCATATTCATCATTAATAGGCGGCCATCTTTTAGCTACGCCTCCATATTCTTCAACTAAGCCGGCAAACATTCTAGAATTCGATTCATATATCATCCCTTTTTTTAATGTCTCATGAGGTTCAATAATCTCTGTTCCTGTAGGAATAATCCCTACTTTGACTTTTTCATATACATCTATTGCTAGGACCCCTCCACTTAAGAGGGCGCCTAAATCTAAAGGGCGAATTTTATGGTTAGCAGGAATGATCATCTCTCCAACAACAATATCTTCTCCTATAGGCCGTACATGCTGCCAAGGTGCTGCAGGCTTAATAATCCGGACGCAGTTATTGTTCACTTCCACCACATCTTCTATCATAATCACAGCATCATAAGGGTCTCGGATCACATATCCTGTATTAATATATTCAAAATCTTTTTCTTTTTCCAAAAGAATAGGACAACTTTCACTGGCTCCAAATGTAGCTTTAGATACTACTGCAATACCATCCATGGCTGCGGCATTGTGATTTGGAGATGAGGTTACTGCAAACACCGGAGCAGCAGTTATTCTTCCAACACTTGCTTCTACTTGGATGTTTTCTTTTTCTAAACCATGATTGAAATCGTTGAACCGATCAAAATATTTGTTCAAAGCCTCTTCTACACTAATGTTAGATAAATAGATATTCCTCTTCATTTTCATACCCTTTTCTTTTTAGTAAAATCTACAATAAAATAACTTGTACGTTTTGACCTTTCATGAGCCCTTCTTGATCAATGGTTATTTTAATATAACCATGGGCTTTCATGAGTAATGATACGGATCCGGATTTTGCATATAGGGGTACAGCCGTATACCCATTATCACTCCGGTTCTTTTGTAATTTAACCATCTGATACGTTTCTCGCCCCTCTGCTGAGTGAACATTGCTGTCCAAAACAGCATCCACGGTATACTGGTAGTCTTCTTCAACCTCTAAGTAATATTGGTGGATGAAATAATCTACAATGGCTTTATATACTATGATGGCCGATAAAGGGTGTCCCGGCAGCCCAAAAACAGCTTTTCCATCCACATTGGCAATAATAGTTGGCTTCCCAGGCTTGATAGCAATACCATGAACAAAAACACCCGGTTGGCCTACGGCATTGATGATATCTACGGTCATATCCTTGTTGCCCTGAGAACTGCCTCCGGACATTAGTATGATATCACTCTCTGCCAGAGCGTTTTGAAGTGTTGCTTTGCAGAGCTGGAATTCATCTGCCACCATTATAATTCTGTTAATCCTTGCGCCTGAATCTTCACATAATGCCCAAAGCGTATGGGCATTAATATCTCTGATTTGCCCTTCCTTTGGCTCTGTATCTATGTCTACTAATTCATCTCCCGTAGAAATAATGGAAACCATGGGTTGCTGATAAACCATCACTTCTACTTTACCCAAAGCAGCAATAACACCAATATCTTTGCTGGTAATCTTATGCCCTTTCTTAAGCAGAATATCGCCTTTTTTAAAATCATCTCCTTCTGCCATAATGCCATCACCTGGAGCCGCTGATTGATGTATTGTAATTAAATCTTGGTCAAGGGTTTCAGTATATTCAATCATGACAACAGCGTCTATACCGTCAGGTATCATGCCTCCTGTGGGAATATACACAGCCTCCCCATTATGAATGGTGATATTGGTTGCTTCTCCCATTTCAACACTTCCTACTACAGTAAAAAAGGTAGGCATGGTTTCACTTGACCCGAAGGAATCGGATGCTTTTATCCCATATCCGTCTACAACCGAACGGCTGAACTCAGGCATATTCGTACCGGCCATAAGATCCTCTGATAATATTCTGCCTCTGGCTTGATGAATAAAGATGGTTTCTTTTTCAGGCTTTATTTTAGAAAATTGTTTTTCAATTTTTATTTTTACTTCTTCTATGGTATCGACATTTAATAACCGCACGCTTTTAACCTCCAAATGAATCATTCATTCTAGTAAATTAACTCTCCTTCAATGAAGCGTCTTGTTTTATCATCCTTTGGATGATTGATGACTTCATCAGAGTTTCCGGTTTCCATAACTTGCCCTCTATGCATGAATACAATATGGTTACACAGGCGTTTAGCTTGTTGCAAATTATGCGTAATAATGATAACGGTGGTATGTTCATTATTATTAGCTTTTTTCAGCATTTTTTCTATAACGGCAATAGAAGGCGGGTCAATGTTGGCTGTGGGCTCATCCAGCAGTAATAATTTCGGTTTAAAAGATAGTGCCCTAGCCAACGCAACTTTTTGTGTTTCTCCGCCTGAAAGTTTCCAAGATTTTTGATGTCTAAATTCTGTGAGTCCGATATCTTCTAATAATTCTATTGTTCTCTCTTCTATTTGTTTTTTATTCCACCCTCTCAACTTAAGAGGATAAGCGATGTTTTTTTCAACGGTGGTTCTTATTAAATAAGGTTTTTGAAATACCATCGTCATGATCTCAAAAGGGGGATCAGCTTTGGGTTTATGCCCATAAAATACATGGCCTGATGTCGGCATTTCAAGGCCGGCAATAATTCTGACCAAAGTACTTTTACCAGCGCCATTTGGCCCAATAATACCGCACAAAGCACCTCTTTTGATATGCAAGGTATCTATATCTAATATTTTCTTTCCTTCATACTGTTTTGTCACTTTTTCACAATGAATATTCATACTGCACCTAGCTTATATTTTTTTAATTTTAGATCATTCTTTAATTTCAAAAGTTTTACATATTGCTGACCTTACCAGCTTCATATAAATCAAACTGTTCAAAACTTCAAGGTTCAATAACACAGAAATTTGGAGCTTTGAACAGTCTGAGGCGAACTCATAGCTCGCCTCTCACTAGTTTACTCTAATATTCAATTAAATTCAACAATGTATTACTTAATTTGTTGAATTTTCAATTATTAAGATATATTTTTGGCCTATCTTTGTTGTAAGTTATAAAGCGCTGCATTGATCATAAAGGATAAAGTTAGTAATACAAGTCCAACTGCCAATGCCTTACTGTAATTCCCCATGTTTTGCAGCATAGCAATAAAAGTTGTCATGACTCTTGTATGTCCTTTAATATTACCGCCTACCATCATGACTGCACCAACTTCGGAAACAGCTCGTCCAAAACCTGCAATGATAGCAGCTAGAATCACCATTCTCATTTCATAAATAAGCAAAAGTAATGTCTGGTTATTGTCCGCACCTAATGTTTTTCCAAGGTTCTTAATCGTATGCCCTTTCTCTTTAACCCCATTGTAGGTGAGTCCAATAATAATAGGTACAACAATACAAGTTTGTGCAATAATCATGGCAGTGGATGTAAACGATAACTGCAAACTGCCCAACGGACCTTTTCGCATGATAATCAAAAATACAAATAAGCCTGCTATAACAGGCGGCAGACTCATCAATGTATATATTAATCGAACAATAATACTCTTACCTCTAAACTCATGAATACCTAAAGCTGTTCCCAAGGGAACAGCTAGGATTGTAGATATAATAGTAGAAGTAAGAGAAATATATAAGGATAATAATATGATTCCATATATCTCTTGGTCCAATGAAATCAGCAGTAAAAAGGCTTCTTGTATCCCTTTTAATATCTCTCCCACTTCTATTGCTCCCTTCTAATCTCTATTTAGCATTAGGCGTAAATAAAGGTTGGCCGTATTTTTCTACGCCAAATTCCTTAATGAGGTTTTGCGCTTTTTCTGAAAGCAACCAATCAATAAAGACCTGTGCACCTTCAGCATTGATTAGATCATTCTTTTCCGGATTAACAGCGATAACACCATATTGATTAAAGAGCAATTCATCTCCTTCAACCACTACATTCAAATCAATATTTTCTGATGCAAGATAAGTTGCTCTGTCAGACATGGTATAGGCTTGCATTTCATTTGCCATTTGAATCACCGCACCCATACCTTTTCCTGCTGAAACATACCAATCTCCTTCAGGTGTTAAACCGGCTGCTTCCCATAAAGCTTTCTCTTTTTTGTGTGTACCGGAATCATCTCCTCTGGATACAAATGGAGCTTGTACATCATAGATGGCTTTCATTGCTTCAACGACATCATCAGGTGCTTTTTCAGCTAAGCCGGCAGGATCATCGGCAGGTCCTATTATAACAAAGTCGTTATACATAACATCAAATCTTTCAAGACCATGCCCGTCGGCAACAAATTGCTCCTCCGATGTTTTTGCATGGACCATTAAGACATCTGCTTCACCGTCTTCGCCCATTTTTAGAGCTTTTCCTGTTCCAACAGCTATTACTTTCGTTTCAATACCCGTATCTTCTTTAAGTACTGGAAGCAAATAGTCTAAAAGTCCGCTATTCTCAGTACTGGTTGTGGTTGCCAGATTAATGAGTGTATTTTCCAGCTGCGGTTTTTCAGTGCCTCCGTCTTGTGGCGGTTCTTCATTTTCAGGAGTCGATGTACATCCTGTAAATGCTAGTAAAGTAATCACCAATATTGTTACAATCAACCAAGCTTTCTTTTTTAATATCATCTTTCTCCTCCTAGATCATTACATTTTCTACCGTATTTTAGTATAGGTATCATATAGCTATGTACCCTATGGAGAGAAATAATACATTTTTTTCTCACAAAAAAAATAATCCATGAAAAGGATTATTCACTAATTTTCCTTTCCAAAATACGGGAGGCATCAGCATTTCTGCGTAATACCCATCGTTTCATATACCATAGTCTTTGTACCGTAGGTCATATGAAATCGGAAAACTTTCTATTGAATATAGCAAGCATAGTATATCATAATCAATTTATAAAAACAATTATTTATGTTAAAATTAGATATAAGATAATAAGGAGGAATTTCGATGGACCGATATGCAAGGAATATGAAAATGCTGTCTAAAGAAGAGAATGCAGATTTAAGACATGCTAGGGTTTGTATTATTGGATGTGGGGGCCTCGGAGGTTATATTGTTGAATTTTGTGGCAGACTCGGTATAGGTCATATAACTGCCGTGGACGGGGATGTATTTGATGTGTCTAATCTAAATAGACAAATACTTTCTGATGAGTCGGTTTTAGGACAAAGCAAGGCCCTTACAGCCAAGGAACGGATGAAAATTGTTAACTCTGACATTCATGTTGATGCTATAACAGAATTATTTGATGAAAGCAATGGATTGGATATTATAAAAGATCATCATGTTGCGGTTGATGCCTTGGATGATCTTCCTTCTAGGAAGCTGCTTCAAAGGTATTGTAAAAAGCTGAATATACCGTTAGTCCATGGTGCAATTGGCGGATGGTACGGTCAAGTGTGCACTATTTTACCCGGTGATAATACTTTGGATAAGATTTATCCCGAAGAAATGGATAAAGGTATTGAGGTAGAGTTAGGTAATCCTTCTTTCACTCCGGCTCTTGTTGCATCCATTGAAGTTGGGGAAGTTCTAAAGCTTCTAATAAAGAGAGGTGATTTAATCAGAAATGAATTATTGATTTTAAATCTTTATAATAATGAATTTGAGACTATAAGGTTTTAAAGAAAGCAATGATTAATTAAAATTGATGGGAGAATTAAAAATGTATACCGTTAGCATTATTACTTTAAGCGATAAAGGGTATGAAGGAAAAAGAGAAGATTTAAGCGGCCCTTATATTGAGAATTATTTAAAGCAAAACAGCAGCTTTAGTGTTCAAAGTTATGTTATTCTTCCGGATGACAAAGAAATGTTAAAAGAACAGCTGATGGATTTATGCGATAACCAAAAAATACATCTTATTCTTACCACAGGTGGGACAGGGTTTTCTCATAGAGATATTACCCCAGAGGCAACTTTAGAAGTGATTGATCGACATGTTCCGGGGATTCCTGAAGCTATGCGATGGTACAGCCTTCAGATAACACCACGAGCTATGTTATCCAGAGCAGCGTCAGGTATCAGAAATAATACCCTTATTATTAATCTACCCGGAAGTCCAAAAGCCGTAGGGGAGATATTAGAATATATTCTCCCAAGTATTGAGCATGGCTTAGATATCTTAAATGCCCATGCTTCAGAATGTGCCAGAAAATAATAAGGTGGATTTTGTCACACAAAATCCACCTTACCTGTCACCTAAAAATAATATTTGCTTCTTCTTCTTTTGCTTTCTTTCAAAATCTCAACCATTCTTTTAATAAATGCTATACCATTGATAGCTAATACTACATCAAAGAAAATCCGAGTTCTTTGATAGAATGCAGTAAACTCATCTATGTTCCAATTGTTTTCCCCAATAAATACATTGGCCAATCCATATGCGCCATAGCCATCAGGTTGATAATAGCAGGTTTTGATGGCGTCAAAGTGCAAAAAACTGGCAAATACCAGCAATGGAAATACCATTAAGAACAAGTCTTTTGAATGTCTTGTTTTAAAAAGAAATATCAGATAGATTACCGCACCTGCTAAAAATCCTATTTTGATTTCAAGAAAATCGTTAAAGTTTAAAAATTCGAATATTCTACTTTCCATAACATTTAATACCCCTTATTAATCATTAGTATTTGTCCACTATTATTCTGGCTACGTGTACACCACTAGCCGCAGCTTGCGACAGAGAGTGTGTTACACCGGAGCCGTCACCTAAGACATATAATCCCTTTATATTGGTTTCAAGATCGTTGTTCACAGTAACTTTAGAATTATAAAATTTGACTTCAACACCATAAAGCAATGTATCCTCATTAGCTGTTCCCGGAGCTATTTTATCCAAAGCATATATCATCTCAATAATATTATCCAGCTGCCTTTTTGGTATAACCAAACTCAAATCCCCCGGTGTTGCTTTTAATGTCGGATGTGTAAAGCATTTTTCCATTCTTCTCTCGCTGCTTCTACGTCCTTTGACTAAGTCTCCAAATCTTTGAAGCAGAACGCCTCCACCCAGCATATTACTTAATCGTGCAATGGATTCACCATATTCATTACTGTCTTTAAATGGTTCCGTAAACTTATTGGATACCAATAAAGCAAAGTTCGTATTTTCAGTCCGCAATGCCGGGTCTGAATAACTATGTCCATTGACTGTAATGATACCATTGGTGTTCTCTGCAACAACTTCTCCATATGGATTCATACAAAATGTTCTAACCATATCGTTATATTTCTCAGTTTTATAGACAATTTTACTTTCATACACTTCACTGGTAATATGCTCAAAGATTGCTGCCGGAAGCTCTACTCTTACGCCTATATCCACTCTATTTCTTTCTAATTCTATCCCAAGATTATCACATATTTCAGCGATCCACTTAGAGCCTGACCGCCCGGTAGCAAGAACCAAGTCTTTACAATAAAACGTTTCGGATTGAGTCATAACATGAAACCCTTCATCCAAGACTTCTATGTCAACGACTTCGGTGTTAAAAACCATTTGGATATTTTTTTTAATAAAATCATATATTCTTCCGAGTATTTTGTAATTTCTATCCGTTCCTAAGTGACGAACCTTTGCGTCAAGTAAATGCAAGTCATGCCTTAAGGCAGCAGTCTTCAAGCTGGAATCACTGGTTGAATACAGTTTTGCGTCGCTTCCACCCATACTGCATAACACTTCATCTACATAGTTCATCAGCTCTAGAGCTTTGTCCTCTCCTACGTATTTATGCAGATCTCCTCCGAACTGAGTGGTTATATTGTATTTTCCATCCGAGAGGGTGCCTGCACCGCCATATCCATTCATAATGTTACAGGGGTGGCATCCAACACAATCTTTTACTTTCTTTCCGTCTATAACACAAGCTCGTTTTTCAAGAGCATTACCTTTTTCTAACATGAGCACCTTGGCATTTTTTTTAACTTTGCTCAACTCATATGACATAAACACGCCACTGGCTCCAGCCCCGACAATAATAACATCATATTTTTCCATTTGTTACACTCCCTTTTGTTAGTAGATAATTAATTATTAATTGTTAATTATTCATTATTAATTATAAATCTATCTATACAATAATAGTTTTCCAAGCCATGGGGTTTTTACTTTTATGGCTTTTTGAGGGCACATTTCTTGACAGCAGTAACAACGAATGCATTTTTTATAATCAAACTCCGGAGGTTTCTGTATATCCTCACTTATAAAATTTACAGCTTTATCTTCTACAGGACAAGCTTCCACACATATCCCACATTCAACACATTTCTCTTTTTCAATGATTGGCTTTCTGAGGATTAGCCCGCGAAAGGCTGCAGCAAAACCAAAATTCTCTGCAATTACAGGCTTTCTTATGACATCAAAGTCCTTATTGATCATTTTGTCCAGGTCGTCGCCAACAATTTCTATGTCAGCATCTTTATATTTTCCCAGCCCAAATTCTGCTCCATACATAATCGTCGGTATAAATTCCGGGTCTAAATTGACTAATCTGCAAAAAACAGAGTCTAACGCAATAGGGTCTTCCGATATAAGCAGTACATTCATGGGTGTTGGATTTCCGGAACGCGGACCGTTTCCTTCCATAGCCAATATGCCATCCATTATATACAACCTCGGTTTTAAAAGCATATTGAGATCTACCAGCATCTTTGAAAAGCTAATGGCATCAGGAAATTTTGCATGGCTGGATTGTTTATGGAGTCCATAAACACATCCTAATTGGTTTTTAATTGCGCCTGTTATTCTGGTTAACTGATGTGTTTTCATCTTGCTCATACTTATGACGGCATCCGCTTCCAAAACACCTTGAGCTATTTCAAACTGTTTTGTTTGTTTTCCTTCCGGAAAGGTTACAGTATTGCCTTTATTAAACTCACTTAAAGTTACTCCATATTTCTCAGCGATTTCTTTGTATCCACAATTTTCACTCACTTTGCCAGGGCTGCCAATGCCCGGAGAATCTCCATAGCTGACTGTATATTTATTTTCAGATGTAAGCATTTTTACTAAAGCTTCAAATACTGAAGGATGAGTGATTACAGCTTTATCCAAATGAGCAGATGCAAGTAAATTAGGCTTTAATAAAATTTTTTCCTTTTCATTAAAAAATTGATCCATGCCGCCTAACAGCTCA
This sequence comes from Clostridia bacterium, assembly GCA_028279945.1. Taxonomy (GTDB): domain Bacteria; phylum Bacillota; class Clostridia; order Peptostreptococcales; family JAAYPU01; genus JAKSCF01. The sequence goes on along the minus strand of JANQMT010000015.1, from coordinate 1,033 downwards.
ATACCTTTTTTTAGCGCGCTGTATATTTGATCTACATGATAGCTCTCGCATCTAATTAATGAGACTTTCGACATCTCATTTCCTCCTACTCTTTTAATAACATGGACTATTATATCATAATTGCATATGGTGGTTAATTATTAATTATGTTTTGTTCAAAAACCATCAAAGATGTTTGTTTTTACTTAAAACAAACATCTTTGACGCTAATCCGCTCAATGATCCCCCTGACGATCACCTTTTACCTTTTATTAATCTCACCTATAAGATACATAAGACCTTTAAAATGTTCCCAATAATGTAAAACTTTTTTATTTTACTTCTATTGCATCAACCGGACATTGTGCTTCGGCATCTTTTGCATTATCTAATATTTCATCTGATATTTCAGTATCTACAGCTTCTGCTTTTCCATCATCAACCATGCTAAATATTTCGGGACACACATCGGGACAAATGCCGCAGCCAATACATGTATCTTTATCTACATACCCTTTCATATCATGCTCCTTTTATGACCTAACAGTAATTTCTAATTACGTCGTAGGTCAAACGCAACGAGATAGAAATCTTGAAGTTTTTTAGTTGATTTCGTTATCGAGACTGCGAAGTGACCTAACAGTAATTTATGCCACTGTTAATCATCTGCTTTTATATATTTTTAACTATAGGTATGATTTTAGTCTTACCATTTAACCAAATTTTATTGATTGCAAGTATGTTTTTTCTGTAATCATAAAACAACAAAAACTTATAAAGTTCCTGTTTTAGACCGTAGATAAAATACTTTGCAATTGAATGAAAATATATAAATATTTTGCTTCTTGTGTTAATTTGGTAATAAAATTAACGAATATTTATACACGTATAATCCAATTATCTTCTTAATTAAGAGGATATTTGGATTTTTTATTTCCTTTTTTCAGTTATATAATAGTTATGCACTGTGGATTTGTTGTTATTTATTTACAGCTTTGACTGTTTGCGAGGTGACTCAGACCACAAATTTTCGTCTTTATTGGTAATCAGTTAG